>JAISUA010000233.1 GCA_031272305.1 Clostridioides sp. | reverse complement strand
GATTGTGAAATGAGAATATCATATTTATTTGTTTTTAAATTTACATTTATCAACTGTTTCATAACTGAATTGGCTTTAACCGCATTCTGCATTTTTTGAGTCTTTCTGCACTTATTGTTGATTTTTCTTATATCTTCTAGTAAGAATTCTTTTTTTAGAGATGTTTATATACGAATGATATTTTATTGAAATATGCTATAAACATATGGCGGCGGTAGGAATTGAACCTACGACCAAAGGCTTATGAGTCCTCTGCTCTACCCTCTGAGCTACGCCGCCGAAATAAAATTAATTTATTATTTTATATATTTTTAGCGTTTAAAAGTCAATTTTATGTTTTTTAACTTTAGAAACTACAACTTGTCAAATCCAGTATTTTTCATATGTTAAACAGCGTCTGTTTGTTATATGGACTAATAGTTGAAGTTATTAATTTAAAATCTATATCTCTCATAGTTCTAATTTGCCCAAGATAAATAGATACGAAGCAATTATTAATTTTTGTCTCTTTTGCATTTTCAATATTCTTGTGAGCAATCTTTACATAATCTGCATCTTGCTCTATTCCAATATATTTTCTTCCTAATTGTTTTGCAGCTACGGCAGTTGTGCCTGTTCCTATAAATGAGTCAAGTACAATATCATTTTCATTAGTAGTCATTAAAATCAATCTTTCTAAAAGTGGGATAGGAAGCTGGCAAGGATGCTTATCTCTTCTTTTCTTATGCCTTATACGGTGTATATCATTCCAAACATCTGAGACTAAAGGACCAAAGCTATGTGCTTGAGCCTTTTTACCTCCATAATCCTTTAAAAACTCTTTACAAATTCTGCACTTTGAGTGAGGTAATCTGATATCGAAGAATTTAAAATCTTTGTGCGATTTAGATTTTGTATAGTATAAAATACCGTAGTGGTTAGGTAACAATGTTTTTCCAAGAGGTGAGCCACCTGAATCCCAAGCAATCCAATGTTTAAAATAAGCAATTTTATTTAGATATTCTGCGAAATAAGAAAGCCAACGAGGTATATTATGTATGAAAATTGCCCCAGAAGGTTTTGTAACTCTTACCATTTCGCCAAGCCACTTATTGCACCAGTTTAAATAATCCGCTTTCTCTTTTGAATCTTCATAATGATTGTATTTTTTTTTTAAATTGAAAGGTGGGTCTGCAAAAGTCATATCAATGGAATTACTTGGTATTTGCTTTAATACTTTTAAACAGTCTCCATTGATAATAGTGTTCAAAAATTTATTCAACATGTTTATTTATTAATACGTGGTTTAATAGTTTTTCAAATCTATTTAATTCATCTCTGTGGAAAGTGAAAACGTCGTCGTAGGCTGCGATCATTCTTTTTAAGTCTCCTTTGCGAACATACCAACCAATACCATCGACAAAACCTATAAATTTAGTTTTTGGATAATATGATTTAATAAGTGTATTAATAGAAAGCTCAGTTTTAGATTTATCGCCTTGCACTGAAGAAGTTGTTACTAAAAAAGAACTCTCAATAATAATTAATGGATTTTTTTATTGGGAATAATGAAATCCATTGTTCTCTTATTAAATGGAGTGTTTTTGATTAATTCGTTTAGATCTCCTTTTTCAAAATTTATTCCAAGACGATTAAGAATTTCTTCAATCAAAATCTCGGGATTATTTGCTTTTATTCCAGAATAACTACCTTTTTCTTTGTAACGGATAAGGGTATCTATCATAGCAGGTAGTTCAAATTTTAATTTTGATATACTTAGTTTCTTAAGTTCAAATAATGGAATAGTTTTTGTTAGAAATGGAACTGTTGAACCTTCAAAAAAAATATTTACAATACCTTTTCTGAAAAATTTATTTTTTTTGATAAACTTATGGATTTGTAAGTCGGACCACTCTTGTAAATTATCCACTTTTTTGTCTCCAGACCATTTATCTTTATGAACCAATTTACTTAATTCATCGTCATTCACGACTCTTATAATAGTAGTCAATCTTTTTAACATTTCGTTTGAGAATCCGGTTAGCGCAAGTAATGCTCTAAGTCCATTTTCTTTTTCTAATAGTAAATTTTCAAAAATTTCTTTTTCTAGTCCTTGTTTCTCTATCTTATTTTTCAAGAGTAGAAGTGTTTCTTTTATTGAATTTAGATATCCTTCATATTTTTCTTCAAAAATAGGATTAAAAAAGTAGAAGGTATTTTTATCTATTACTTTTTTAAACTTTGGTTCTATTGTTAGCTTTGTAGTGTCCATAAATTTATTTTTTGTTTGTAAAGAATAATATAGATTCTTCTTTCATAGTATTTTGTAACCCTTTGATTGGTTTTTTCAAGTTTAACTCAAACTCTAATCCTTGTCGTTTGGCAATTTTAAGAATTTCTTTTTCTAAATTTACTCCTTTTGTTTGTATATTATTAGTACCAACAATCATTACTATTGGTGCATTATTTTTTGTCACTCGTTTCATTTCACGAATAACTTGTTCCATTTTATCAAAATAAATTGCTAGTTTATCATCAACACATTTTCCTTGTAATCCAATCATCATTTGTCTTAATTTGGGAATGCTTGCGCCAAGATATTTCAACTGTTCTAGGTCATTTTTTAAATAATCAATTGCAAATGAATAGGGTGGAGAAGTGATAATTGCGTCAATACTGTCATCGTCAATTGGCAAGTCAAGGGCATTTCCTTGAATTATTTTACTGTTTCCTATTTTAAGTGCTATTTTCTCCTTCGCAGCTTGAAAATACTTTATAGTTGTAACATATCGTCTTAAGACTTGATAGAATAATTGCTCTACAGGTGAAGCTTTGCGTTTTGAAAAGCCAACAGCATCTAAATATGCTAATAAGATTATCTCATAATATCTCTTTTTTTTGTTATCTTTACTGCTTATAAAATATTGTGGAATATTATCTTTTTTCAGTTTTGTTAGTAGTATACTTTGATTATTCGTGATTTTTTCTAGGATTTTTATATCTAAGTTTAAAGCAAAAGTTTTAACTTTACCTATAAGTTCACAAAGAGGGCTTATATCTACCGAAATAGAGTTTATCCCGAGTAAATTTGCTTCAACAGAAACAGTTGCGCTACCTGCCATAGGATCTAGTACAAGCTCCCCCTGTTTTACTCCAAGTATATTTAACAGTGCTCTTATTAACTGTGGATGGAATTTCCCACGATATGGAAAGAGTCCATGAGTAGCATATCCGGTGGAGTATTTACCGTTAAGAAAAAAACTTTTTGCCCTAAAAGAACTTTCTTTATAGACTTCCTCAAGATTTTGCAAATTACAAAGTTTATAATGAATCGTTTCTATACTGTCCACTGATTTGAAGTAGGCACTTCTATTAATTAATTCCTTTTTAGATAGAGTTTTATATTCCCATAGGGCTAAATCTAACTCAAAGATTTCGTCAGTACCATCTATGAGGTTGTAGTTTTTGTTAAATAATTTTTCTAACAATGGAATACATGGTTTCATAAATTCTTTTATTGTTTTTTATCGTCAAGCATTTTATTTTTGTTTTCAATAAGTCTAATTTCAGAAATGTTTTCATTGAGTTTTTTTTAATTTCTTGTATATTAATTATTATTGATATTTTCGCCGTTTTTTTTGGATTTCCGGTTATACAAAGTCCACTGCTCCACCTTTTTCAGTAAAGTTAGTTAGTTCTTTAATTTTTGTATTTTTTAATTTTAAATTTTTTATTTCTTTGCACTTCTTTTTGATCTATAAGTATTGGTTTATAACTTTCATTCCTTATAATCAATACTATCCCTTTCCCTTTTAATCATGATATTTCCTCCAAAAAAATAAATCTACAAAATAAATCTAGAACAGCATCTTACACATGGCGATTAGCACATCTCTCATGTGGTTACTCACCTTTACATTGTGGTCAACCACTTCACGCAATGACTTTATCTTCTTGCTATTTTGATAAACCGACAGCATCGTAATCACTGAAAGAATTGATAAGACAGTTAAGACGAGCGGCATTACAAATTTTTCATCCCTAAATCCCCTGTGCTTTCTCGGCATGAGAGGCGTCAACACACACTTCCCAAAGATTCTAATATTATGATTGTAACCAATATTGTAATTATTAATGAACCTAATAATTTTAAAATCGTCAGGCGTCTTACTTTTTGCCATTGCTATGCCTTTGCCGATGTCATATCATATTGCACACTAAATTGTTTAAATTTCGTCAAAGTATCAATAGCAGTATCCATCCTTGAAATACATTCTTGTCAATACATTTCCATTGTTAATTTTATTAGTTTTGGCTTCCTTAAAAAAGTCTTCTAGTACATTTTCGATGTTTGTCACTTTAATTTCAGTACTTTCAATAATAATTAAAAGTTTTTGAATTCCTGAAATTGCGGTAGTGATATTCAAATTATTGTTGGTAAAGATACTTTTTATTTGGGTTGTACCTTTTTTGGCAAGTAAATTTAAAATTTGTAATTTTTCAATAAATTTTATTTGTTCTAAATTCAATATTTGAAAATTAACATTTTGAATGGAATTGAATAAATCCTCTTTTTCTTTATCAAATGGAACAATTTGGTAATGAGGATAATAATCTCTACGAATATTTTGATTCATTTTATTATGAAGATTACTGTATTTATTTACTGTGTTCATAATCACTAACATTAATTTTAAACAGTCTATTACTTTTAATAATTCTGTTACTTGTATTTTTATTCCTTTCATTTTAATTTTAATAAAGAGCTGTTTCTAAAATATGCATCCTTTTATTTTTTATATCTATCACAGATATGAATATGTTAACAAACTTATATATATTATAGTATTATTTAAGCTGTTTGCATAGTTAGAAGTCGCAGTGCGCGTATAATTTTTGAAAGTGAGTTATTATAGTTGTATACGCAGCGTGAAGGAGTTAGTCTTCGCAACCTTGCTGTGACAAAGCATGTGATTCCTAGTTTAGCTTTTTATTTCTAGCAGTCTTTACTTATCGTTAAATATTTGTTAATTATGTCTAATAATATAAAATGAAAATTGTATATTTAGGATTAGGATCAAATCTCGGAGATAGAACGGAAAATATCACTTTTGCTTTATCTCTTCTGCAAAGTAGTAGTTTTATATGCATTGAAAAGATATCTTCTTTTTATGAGACGTCTCCTGTTGGTCCCAAGCAAGGAAGTTTTTATAACGTTGCGGTTAAAGCACGGACGGTTTTAAACCCCTCTGATTTGCTTTTGTTTGTAAAACAGGTTGAACGTATTTCAGGGCGAAAAAAAACGATAAAATGGGGACCGCGTGTCGTTGATATTGATATTCTATTTTTTGACCAAACAGTTATTGACATCGGAGTTATATCAGATAGAAAACACTATTTGGTTATTCCGCATAAAGAGATACAAAACAGGCTTTTTGTTTTAATTCCGTTATGCGAAATAGCAGGAAATTTTGTACATCCGGTTCTGAAACAAAAAATTAGTAATATTTTACAGGATAAATCATTGACACTTAAACGCCAAAAGGTTAGAATTATAGCTGAACCCTATAACGGAAAAGCATAATGGTTTTAAGATGAATAAAAAAACAGTTTTAACGATTTTGAAAAAAAAGCAGATTGGCGAAAAAATAACGATGCTCACTTGTTACGATTACGTCACTGCCAAACTTATTTCTTCGCAGGATATAGACGTAATACTAGTAGGAGATTCTGTTGGCAATGTAAAACTTGGATATAATAATACTCTTCCGGTTAGTGTTGAGGATATGATATATCATACAAAATCGGTAAGAAGAGGAAATGAAGGCGCTCTGCTTATTACGGATATGCCTTTTATGTCTTATGAAATAAGTATTGAAGATGCTATTAGAAACGCAGCAAGAATTATTAAAGAAGGTGGTGCAGAAGCAGTTAAGCTAGAAGGAGGAAGCGAAATTGTGGATAGAGTTAAAGCAATTTCAGATGCCAAAATTCCTGTTGTTGGGCATTTGGGGCTTACGCCGCAGGCGGTGAATAAAATTGGCGGGTTTAAAGTTCAAGGAAGAAACGAAGAAGAATATAAGAAGTTAATCAGCGATGCACAGGCGTTAGAAAAAGCCGGAGTATTCGCGATTGTTTTAGAAGCTGTTCCTGAAAAACTTGCAAAGGAAGTTACGCAGTGTGTGAGAATTCCCACAATAGGCATAGGTGCGGGACGCCATTGTGACGGGCAAGTTTTGGTTGTTGACGATATGCTTGGTATGTTTACCGATTTTACGCCTAAATTTGTGAAAAAATATGCAAATCTCGGCGAGATAATAAAAGCTGCAGTAAAAAATTATATAGATGAAGTGAGAGAAGGAAAATTTCCGCAGGAAGGTAATACATATAAATGAAAGTTATAAAAAATGCTCTACAGATGCAAAAAATTGCTTTAAAGCACATTAAAAACGGTGACGAAATAGGACTTATACCTACAATGGGTGCTTTACATGATGGCCATGTTTCTTTGATTGTAAAATCTGAAAAAAATGACGATATAACGATAGTGTCAATTTTTGTAAATCCCACGCAATTTGGTCCTAATGAAGATTATTTAAAATATCCACGAACTGTTCAGAAAGATCTGGAAATCTGCAGGAAAAATCATGTGAATTATGTTTTTATGCCTTCGGTAAACGATATGTTTCCAGTGGATTATAAAACTTTTGTTGAAGTGAAGGCTTTGCAGGATATTTTATGCGGAAAGTTCAGGATAAATCATTTCAGAGGTGTTGCTACGGTGGTAACAAAACTTTTTAACATATCGTGCGCTGATCGGGGCTATTTCGGAATGAAAGATTTTCAGCAACTTAAAATTATAGAAAAAATGATTAGGGACTTGAATTTTAGAACTAAAATTGTTCCATGTCCTATTGTAAGAGAAAAAAGTGGTCTTGCTATTTCAAGTAGGAATTCTTATTTGAGTGTTGAAGAGAAAAAAGCTAGTTTAAATATTTCTAGAATTTTGAGAGAAGCATCAGAGAGCTTTAGAGATAAGAATTTGAATTTTGTAAGGAAAAACGCGATTAATAAACTTAAAAGAATTCGTGGAAGTAGAGTTGATTATGCGGAAGTTGTGAATTTTATTGATTTATCGCCTGCAGATAAAGATACGAAAAAAGCTGTTTTTGCAGTAGCTGTATGGATAGGTAAAACAAGACTTATAGACAATGTTATAATGACTAAGTAGAGGGTAAGTGATAATATCCGATTATTTAATTATAGGAAGTGGTATAGCGGGTCTAAGTCTAGCGTTAAAAGCGTCAAAATGTGGCAGCGTATCTTTGGTTACTAAGAGAAAAATGTTTGATTCAGCTACTGGCAAAGCCCAAGGGGGCATCGCGTGTGTTACCGATAAGACTGATTGTTTTGAATTGCATATACGCGATACTATAGTTTCCGGTGCAGGGCTTTGTGACACAGAAATGGTTGAGAAAATGGTTCATGAAGCTCCTGACAGAATAAAAGAACTTATAGTACTCGGTGTTAAATTTACTAAGAAAAGTTGCTGTGAACCAGAATTTGAACTTGCTCTTGAAAGCGGGCACAGTAAAAGAAGGATTCTTCACGCAGGAGATATTACGGGCAATGAGATAGAAAAAGTTTTAATAGAGAATATAAAAAAACACAAGAATGTAACTGTCTACGAAAACTATACAGCAATAGATTTGATTTTGGACGGTGATAAGGTTTGTCGCGGCGCATATACCTTTAATAGTGAAACTGATAGTTTGGACATTTTTGAAGCGAAAATAACGGTTTTAGCCTGCGGTGGAGCCGGTAAAGTGTATTTGTACACTTCAAATCCTGATGTTGCTACAGGCGATGCGATAGCAATGGCTTATAGGGCTGGTGCTAATATTGCGAATATGGAATTTGTGCAGTTTCATCCGACCTGTCTATATAACAGCGAAGCCCGATCTTTTTTAATATCGGAAGCAGTTCGCGGGGAAGGTGCTGTTTTAAAGCTTAAAAGCGGCGAGATGTTTATGGAGAAATACGATTCCCTAAAAGAACTTGCTCCGCGCGATATTGTCGCAAGAGCGATAAACAGTGAATTGAAAGTCAGCGGGGAAAATTTTGTTTATTTAGATATTACT
>JAISUA010000208.1 GCA_031272305.1 Clostridioides sp. | reverse complement strand
AAGTAATAATCCTATAATATTTCCTACTATAGCTGAATTTTTAAAATAATACATGCCTTCATATGATATTATTTTCTTTAATTGTTTTGCTCTTATGCCAATTGCTCTTAATTTTGAATAATATTTTATTTTTGTTTTTATATTTGCATAAAATACATTGTAAATAACTGCAACAGACATTAGGATAACAACTAAAATTATTGGAATAATTGTTTTTAAAAAATTTATCTTTCCTTTTAAATCTTCTCCTGAATCATAATCTGAATTAATAGATATATTAGAAGAATCTATTTTTAATTTTTTAGATATATTTTCTATCTCATTTTCAATATTTGTACTTGTATCATTTATTTTAATCATAGTATCTATAAGTAATGGTTTATTTCCTAACAAATTTATAGCCGTATCTTTAGTTACAAATATATCATACGATTTTTCAATTCTATCTGAGTTTTCTTCATTTGAACCATTTATTATACCAGATATAACATATGTATCATTTTTACCCAACCCTGTCAAATCAATATTGACTTTATCTCCTACTCCTTTATTCTGATTTAACTTTTTTAGAGTTTCTTCGGATAAAAGTATACCTTTGCTTTCTTTTGGATATTCACCTTTAAGTATTTTTATTCCATTTGTTATTTTTAAGTTGTCAAATTCGTTTTTGTCATAATAAGAAATTTTTATTTTATCCCCTGATTCAGTAAAACTGCCTACAATAGCTCTTTCATTTACTTGGGATACTCCTTTAGATTTTTTTAATTTCTCTAAGGTCAATTTATCTATATTGCTACAAATAAGTTGTGGAAATTCTTTGGTTTTATTTATTAATCCTTGCCTTTTTCCAACCATAATTGTAGTAAATACTAATACTACAGCTATTGACAATGCTATTGTAATACTTATTGTCCGTTCTGCAATAATATCTTGTGAAACAAATGACTTAGCTATATTTTTTAAAGTTACTTTTTTCAATCGATTCTATCCTTTCTTATCTTATAAAAATAACAGTTTATTAGGAGAACTGAATTTTCGTTGAAAAACGAAAATTTACGTTCGAACCAAGTAGGAAACTTCGATAACGAAAATCAAAGATTTTCTATCTCAGTTTTTTCAAGACTTATTACCTTGGTTTTATTTCAACTGATTATAAGTCTTATTATTTATAGATATATATTTTATTTTAATCTTATTTAAACAATTATTTTTATCAGATATTTTTATATCATATCTTTTAAATATTCAAGAGATTTTGGATTATCTTCTAATTGTTGATAATAATATGTTAAAGCCCTCTCATTTAAATATCTTCTACTATTGCATGTATGTTGCTTTAATTTTTGATCCATACCATTTTTAGTCATGCTATGACAGTAGCAAACTCCACATAATTGAGCACTCCAACATTTATTACATTCTTTTATTGATTTATTAATATAATCATCAAAATAATATTCTTTTAATATTTTTAAATTAAATCCATCTTCTATATTTCCAATTACAGGTCCTTCTCCTACCTTTTCACACGGTAAAAAATTTCCATCTGTTGTTATATATAATCTATTAACACCAGGTATGCAACAACTGTTAAATGGATATATTTTCATAGGTTTATCAAATATTCTTCTTTGTTGAATTCTAATAAGTTCCTTTTCATTTTCTGCATTAGTAAATAATTTTAATTTACTATTTTCTTCAATATATTTATCATTTTGTCTTGATAAACTCCATGAATCTATTGGTGATAACTCATTATGATTTTCATTGCATATCATTTCTTTTAAAAGTTCAATTTCTTCATTCAAAATATATCCTTTGTCAACATATGAATATGTTATTATACATTCTTTAGGTAACCATTTCAAATCATCAAAAAATTCCTGTATTTCGTCCAATCGTTCTTTATTATATGGTGGCGATACAACTGTATTAATAAAAATATCATCTTTTGCATATTCAGAATAAGCAGTTACAAGTTTTTTCAGTCCTTTTAATGTATCTTCAAACGTTCCTTTTCCATCACTATAAACCCTATGCTTATCATGAATTTTTTTACTACCATCAATACTTACTGTTATTGCTACCCTTTTTTTGGCAAAATAATTAGCCATCTCTTCTGTTATTAATGTTGCATTCGTTGTAATAGCATAATACAGATTTTTATCAACAATATTTTCTTCTGCATAATTAATACATTTTTTTATCAAATCATATCTTAATAACGGCTCTCCACCATAAAATGTTATAGTATAAGGTTTTTCCTTTATATCCTTAGAATGATTATATACAAAATCTATAGCTTTTTTAGCTGTTTCAAAATTCATCTCTTTATGCCCATAACTTCTAAAATTTTCATTTTCTTTCTGATATATACAATAAGTACATCTTAAATTACATTTCTCTGTTAACTCCAAAGTAACCATTTCAATTTTATTATTTATTGCATCTTCAATTTCACTTATATCTGTTTTATAAAAACTTTCTATCTTATTTGCCTTCAGAATATTTTCTGTTTCATAAGCACTTATAATTTCTTCTATTCCATTCAGTACAGATTCATCTTTTAAATCAAAATTTGTAATATTTTCATCCTCTTTTTCAAAACTCTTTAATATTTTATAAGCATCTTTTGAACAACTTAATACTTTACCTGTCCCTAAATCGTAATAATAATAAGTATTTTTAGTTTTAAAAGTTTTACCTAACCTGTAAAGTTCATTTCCACAATTTATTTTTTGTATAAATTTTTTGCATTTTTGCATTTTATTTATATCAATTTTATTTTCCATATTTTATCAACCCATTATTAGAATTCTAATATTTTTCCATCTTCAATTTGTATGATTCTATCTGTAATTTTGGCAATAACTTGATTATGTGTGATAATAAGAACTGTCTGTGAAAATTTTTTGCAACATTCTTTTAATATTCTAATTACTTCCTTAGAATTTTTTGTGTCTAAATTTCCTGTAGGTTCGTCAGCTAAAATTAATTTTGGTTTTCCTAATAATGCTCTTGCTATAGCCACTCTTTGCATTTGACCTCCAGATAATTCATTTGGCATTTTCTTTAGTTGATTTTTAATTCCAAGTGAAGTAATAACAATTTCAAAAAAATCCTTATCTATCTTTTTATTTCCAATATCAATAGGTAAAACTATATTTTCATATACATTTAATGCAGGTATTAAATTAAAACTCTGAAATATAAATCCGATATCATTCATTCTAAAATCTGCAAGTTCATCATCCGTAAATCTAGAAATGTTTTTACCATCAATAATAATTTCCCCCTCTGTAAACTTATCCAATCCACCTATCATATTAAATAATGTTGTCTTCCCACTTCCCGAACTTCCTATTATAGCTACAAATTCTCCATTTTCTACTTTTAAATTAACGCCATCAAGTGCTTTAACAATATTACTATTACTTTCATAATATTTTTTTAATCCTTTTATTTCTAATATATTCATTACTGCTATCCCCTTTTGTAAGTTTTATAATTTATAATATTGAGAGAAATATAATTTGAATAAAAATTATATTTCTCTCTAAATTTTCTTCAAAATCAAATCTTTAATAAAGAAATATTATCCTTTATGAATATACATAGATTTTGTATGATTTGCTTGATTGTTAGCAGATGTTCCATTGCAATTGTAATTACATACACTACATAAATTTCCTAAAATTCCTTTTGTACTAGCTGAACCAGAACTACATATACATGCTCTTGGTTCTATAGCATTTACTTCACTTTCTAAAGAAACATTTCTTCCTATCGGATTGATAACCTTCATAACAATTCCTCCTTTGAATTTAATAAAGCTATAAATTTAGCTTTGCTAAATTTTATCACATATAAATACTTGTATTTAAATCTTTTCCCCAAATGATTTATTTTAATATTTACATAATAATTTTTTTCAACTCATTATTCTTTTCGACATTTTTTATATATAAATTCACTATAAATTGTTATTTAATCACTTTTTCATAGTAATTATCATTTATAATTTTTTTTATATTTAATATATTTTGTTTTGAAATAGAACATATCTCACCATTTTTCATAATTATATATTTATTTACTTTATCTAAACACCTTATATTTAATGTATTTACAACAATAGTTCTATCGCTTCTAAAAAATTTTTCATTTCTGTCTTGAATTCCTTTTAATGTACCGTAAAATTCTATCACTCCTTTAGAATGATGTACTTCTATTATATGTGGTTTCACAGATGTGCTAAAAAAATATATATCTTTTAACTTTAACATGTAACTTATTTTATTTACTGCATTAACACATATTGTTTCTTCTATATTTTCCTCTAATTTTTTATTATCTAATGTATTGCATAACTGCATATAAGATTTTATAGTCTCATTAATCTTTTCTTTTAAAAAACTTTCATTTGGCAAAAATATGTAATCATATATTTCTATTTTTATTTTAAATAAATAATATAAATAT
>JAISUA010000136.1 GCA_031272305.1 Clostridioides sp. | reverse complement strand
AACAATATTTGAAGCAATGAATTACAGTTTAAAAGCTGGAGGAAAGAGATTGAGACCACTTCTTACTATTGAGTCAGCTAAAATTGTAGGTGGAAATTCAGAGGATGCTATTGATTTTGCTGTTGCAATTGAGATGATACATACTTATTCTCTTATTCACGACGATTTGCCTGCTTTGGATAATGATGACTTGAGAAGAGGAAGAGCTACAAATCATAAAGTATTTGGTGAAGCTATGGCTATTTTGGCAGGAGATGCTTTGCTTAATTTTGCTTATGAGGTTATGCTTAAAGGTTCTATAGGTAAGAGTAATCCAGAAAAATATTTGAAAGCAATTTATGAAATTGCATATCATGCAGGAATATATGGAATGGTTGGAGGACAAGTTGTAGATGTTCAAAGTGAAAACATTCGCATAGACAAAGATCACTTAGATTTTAAACACAATTGCAAGACTGCTGCTATGATAATTGGTTGTATGAGAGCAGGAGCTATCATAGGTGGTGCAGATGATAAACAGCTTGAAAGCATCACTGAATATGCAAAAAATATTGGACTTGCTTTTCAAATAGTTGATGATATTTTAGATTTAGTTGGCGATGAAGAAAAACTAGGGAAAAAAGTAGGAAGCGATATTGAAAATAATAAATCAACATATCCTTCTCTTTTAGGTCTTGATGAATCAAGAAGAATTGCGAATGAGCTTATAGATGAAGCTAAGGAAATAATAAAAACAACATTTGAAGAACCAGAATTTTTGATAGGACTTGCAGATTACATTATTTCAAGAGATAGATAAATTTTATAAAGTTATAATCAAAAGATAGACAAGTTTTATAAAGTTATAATCAAGAGATATAAGTTTTATAAAGTTATAATTTTAAGGAGGGAAACATGGTATTTTTTCAAGAGCTTATGAATAATGGTGCACTTAAGATAAGTGTATTTGCATGTATACTAGCTCAGATACTAAAGGCTTTTACAGGAAAAGAAAAAAGAATAGATCTTCCGAGGATGCTAATTTCGGGTGGTATGCCAAGTTCACACAGCTCTTTTGTGACTAGTTTAGCTACAGTTGTAGGTGTAGAAAAAGGTTTTAATTCAAGTGAGTTTGCTATAACAGCTGTACTTGCTCTTATCATTATGTACGATGCAGCTGGAGTTCGTAGAGCAGTAGGAAGACAGGCAGAGATCCTAAATCAAATAATAGATGATTGGCAACATAAAAAGGAATTTAAACAAGATAAGTTAAAAGAGCTTATAGGACATACACCGATGCAAGTTTGGTTTGGTGGATTGTTAGGTATAATAGTGGCTTTTTTGTTGATCTGAAAGATAGGATATTAAAAATAGGATATTAAAAATAGGATGTTAAAAATATTTTGTATGAATTTTGTTGTAGACACTTTGAAAAAAATAGATATTTCTAGTGAAAGCAAAATTTCATACTAAAATTTTGACACTGTCAAAAGATTTTGGATTTATATATTTTAAATATTGATGGGAAAATTAGAGGTGAAAACATAATGTATAAATATTTAAGTAAGGTCAATTCTCCGAAAGATATTAAGAAAATGAATTTAGAAGAATTGGATTTGCTTGCAAAAGATATTAGAAAATTTCTTGTCAAGTCGGTTTCTCAAACTGGAGGACATCTTTCATCCAATCTAGGAGCAGTTGAATTGACTTTAGCTTTACACAAAGTGTTTGATAGCCCTAAAGACAAAATAATTTGGGATGTAGGACATCAAGCTTATGTTCACAAGATAATTACAGGAAGAAAAGATGAATTTAAAAACTTAAGAAAACTTAATGGATTGAGTGGATTCTTAAAAGAAGAAGAGAGTGAACATGATATTTTTGATGCTGGACATAGTTCTACATCTATATCAGCAGGATTGGGAATGGGTTGTGCTAGAGATTTGAGCAATGAAAATTACGATATTATAGCTGTAATCGGTGATGGTGCTTTGACAGGTGGAATGGCATTTGAAGCACTTAATCTACTTGGAGATCTAAAAACAAATATTACAGTTATTTTAAACGATAACGAGATGTCTATTGATAAAAATGTAGGTGGAGTGAGTCATTATTTTTCTGATTTACTAAAAAACTCATATATAAATCAAATGGAAAATAGAATAGAAAAACTTTTGAGTATAACATCTACAGGTGAATTTATTTCGAACACAGCATATAAGATAAAAGGAAAGATTACAAGTAGTTTTGCACCTCAAGAGAGTGAACTTATAGACTCTTTGGGAATAAATTATATTGGTCCTGTAGACGGTCACAATATAGAAGAGCTTATAAGAGTTTTTAATAATTCCAAAACTAAAAAAGGACCTAAATTTATACATGTTATTACTAAAAAGGGTAAAGGTTATAAATTTGCAGAACTTGAGCCTGATAAATATCATGGAGTTTCAAAGTTTGATTATAGAGAAGGTGTTAAACCTTCTTCTAGTATTTCTATATCAAGTGTAGTTGGAACGAAATTATCAAAAATGGCTGATAAAGATAATAGGGTAGTAGCAGTGACTGCGGCTATGCCATCTGGAACAGGACTAAATATTTTTCAAAAAAAATATCCAAATAGATTTTTTGATGTTGGTATAGCAGAACAAAATGCAGTTACTTTTTGTGCAGGTCTTGCAAAAAATGGATATAGACCTTATTTTGCTGTATACTCGACATTTTTGCAAAGAGGTTTTGATCAGATTATACATGATGTATGCCTTTGTTCAAGAAATGTTACTCTGCTTATAGACAGAGCAGGACTTGTTGGAAATGATGGTGAAACACATCATGGAATGTTTGATTTGAGTTATTTAAATATGATTCCAAATATTACGGTGATGGCACCAAAAGACACTAGAGAGCTAGAGCAAATGCTTGATTTGTCACTTAAAATAGAAGGAGCTATTGCAATAAGATATCCAAGAGGAAATAGTTATTTCATAGATACAGTTTTGAGCTGTAAAGATGAAAATACTAATAAAATTGTTAGCAATGATGAAAACGCTAATAAAATTATTAGCAATAACGAAAGCAATACAAAGAGAAAATCAGAACTATTTGAAGTGGGTAGTTATGAAGTGTTGAATTATGGAAGAGATATTGCTGTACTTGCAATAGGAAGATCTGTAAAAGAAGCATTAGATGCACAGAAAATTCTAAAAGAAGAAGGTATAGAAATAACTGTTGTAAATTCAAGATTTCTAAAACCAATTGATGAAAAATTACTCGATGAAATATTTAAAACACACAAAACTATCGTCACAGTTGAAGATAACGTAGTGACAGGTGGATTTGGAAGTAGGATAAATTCTTTTGTGACTCAAAATAAATACGACGTTGATATTTATAATATTGGTATTCCAGAAGAATTTATAAAACAGGGATCTCAAGAAGAATTGTATGATATAGCAGGAATATCAGCTAATAAAATTGCAGAAAAAATAAGAAGTATATTTGCTTAATCATAAATAATTTCAGAATATAGTTTAGACATTAATAATATAAAAAATAAAAAGGTAGGTAATATGAAAAAAAGAATAGATGTTGCTTTGGTTGAGCAAGGTTTTTTCGACAGCAGAGAAAAGGCTAAAAAAGCTCTGATGTCAGGAATTATTTTTGTCGACAACCAAAGAGTTGATAAAGCTGGTGCAGAAATAAAAGAAGGTGCGAAAATAGAAGTTAGAGGAAAAACAAATCCATACGTAAGCAGAGGTGGATATAAACTTGAAAAAGCAATGAAAGTTTTCGATATTTCTCTTAATGATAAAGTTTGTATGGATATAGGAGCATCAACAGGAGGATTTACTGATTGTATGCTACAAAATGGTGCTACAAAAGTATATTCCATAGATGTAGGATATGGACAACTTGCTTGGAAGTTGAGACAAGATGAGAGAGTAGTGTGTTTAGAAAGAACAAATATCAGACATGTAAATCCAGATGATTTTCAAGAGAAGGCTGGTTTTGCCTCTATTGATGTTTCTTTTATTTCTTTGAAATTAGTTCTTCCAAAAGTGTATGAACTTTTGGATGTGGATGGAGAAGTAGTTGCTCTTATCAAACCACAATTTGAAGCTGGAAGAGAAAAAGTAGGCAAAAAAGGTGTAGTAAGAGAAAAATCTACTCATATTGAAGTTATTGAAGAAGTTTGTGGATATGCACTGAAAAATAAATTCAAAATATTAGACTTAGATTTTTCGCCGATAAAAGGACCAGAAGGAAATATTGAATATCTTATACATCTAAAGAAAATAGAAAATAAAGATATAGAAGAAGTTAATACTAAAGATATTGAAGATTTTAATGATAATAAAGATAAAGCCGTAAAACAAGAAGTTCAATTAGAACAAAATGAAGTTAAAGATAAAAATGATAAACAAGAAAAAATAGAATCTTACAATATTGAATCATTGAAAATAAAAATAGAAAAACTTGTTGAAGAATCACATAAATTAAATATAAACTGATTTTTGAAGAAATTGGGGTGATAAATTTGATTCAAGAAATATATATGAAAAATTGTGCTTTAATAGAGGAATTAAGACTTACAATAGGTGACGAATTAAATATTTTAACAGGTGAGACAGGTGCAGGAAAGTCTATAATAATAGATGCATTGAATCTTTCTTTAGGAAATAAATACGATAGAACATTTCTTCGAAAAGGAACTGAAAAAGGTATTGTAGAAGTTGTTTTTCAGACATCAAATGAAAATGTAGTGAAATTTCTAAAGGAAAATGATATAGATTTCGACGAGGACAACCTAGTAATTTTAACAAGAACTTTTTTTGACGATGGAAAAAGTAATGCAAAAATCAACGGAAGAACAGTTAGAATAGCAACGCTAAAACAATTATCCTCACTCCTTGTAGATGTTCATGGTCAACATCAAAACAATGCTTTATTAAATGTTGAAACACATATAGATTATTTGGATTTATTTGGAGGAGAAAAAATAGACTTCTTCAAAAATGAATATTCTAATATATATTCTAAATTCAAATCATTAAAAAGAGAACTGAATAAATTAAATGACAATAAAGATGAAAAAGAAATTGAAAGAGAAATAGATTTGATAAAATTTCAAATAGACGAGATTGCAGAGGCTGATTTAAGCGAAGAAGAATATGAAGAATTGCTTAAAAGACGAGAAATTGTTAGAAATAGTGAAAAAATCTATGAAAAATTAAATAAAGCATATTTTGAACTTGGAGGAGGACAGATCAATGCAGTTGATTTAATATGTTCTGCTTCTTCAGATTTATCAAATCTTTGCGATTATGATAGTGAACTAGGAACTTTGAGCAATGATATAGATAGAATCAGTTTTGAGCTTCAAGATATAGTTTCTTCAATAGGAAGATATATGGATAAAACAAATTTTGAGCCTGATGAACTAGATAGAATAGAATATAGAGTAGATGAAATAAATAATCTTAGAAGAAAATATGGAAATACTATTTCAGATATATTTAAATACTACGCAAAAATCTCAAAGAGATTGAAACTTATACTAAACAGAGATGAGAAAGTCTTAGAGCTTAAGTCAGAAATTGAAAAGGTTGAAAAAGTCTTAGAAGAAAAAGCTTCAAACCTTACATCAGCTAGAGTAGAATCTGCTAAAGAACTTGAAAATTTACTTATAAAAGAACTTGAAAGTCTTGAGATGAAAAATGTAAAATTTGAAGTAAAAGTTACGGAATCTGATTTCGATGAAAAAGGAAAAGATAGGGTTGAATTTATTTTTGGAACAGAAGGAAAAGATAAAATAGAGTTTATGGTTTCTTTTAATTTAGGTGAAGATATGAAACCTATAAATAAAGTTGCATCTGGTGGAGAAATGTCAAGATTTATGCTTGCATTCAAAACAATACTTGCTGATATTGATGGAACAGAAACTTTGATATTCGATGAAATCGACACAGGAATAAGTGGAGTAGCAGCACAGATTGTTGGAGAAAAGTTGAGAAATATAGCTAAGAAGAAACAAATTATTTGTATTACACATCTATCTCAGATAGCTGTCAATGCAACGACTCATTTTCTTATCGAAAAGAGCATAAAAGAAGATAGAACTGTAACTAATATCAAAAAATTAAGTGATGAAGATAGAATAAAAGAAATCGCAAGACTTATTGCAGGTAAGAACATTACTAGCAAGACAATAGAAAATGCAAAAGAAATGATAAAAAGAATATGATACTTATCACCTTGAAATAAAATTAAGGTAATAAGTAAACTTTAAATAAAAGAGTTTATGAAATTGTTTTCAGAGTAGGTTGTTGCTTTTTTGCAAGTCTAATACTACTCTGGATTTTTTTGTGATATTTACTATTGCATAATAATGAACTTCAAAGTAAAAAATATCTTTATTGAAAGTTTAAAATTATTCAGTAGGAGTTGTCATAAATTGAAAAAAATAAATAGAAATAGTAAGCAAAACTTTAAAAATATAAAAATTAGAAAAAAAACAGATATTGGACTATTTGCGTTAATATTAGTAGGAGGATTTTTTTTATTATCGACTTTATCGTTGAATATGTTATTTACAAATTCATCATTAAGCACATTATTTACTAATTCTTCTTTAAATACGTTATTTACTAATTTCAATAATATAGAAAAAGTATCTACTTTTTTTTCTGAATCTATTCATACATCAAATGACAAGCAGAAAAAATTTGTCTATCCTCTAGGCTATACAGTTGGAATAAAGGCAAATACAGATGGAGTCCTTGTGATAGGATATGAAGATGATACGAAAGCTTATGTAGGAGGAATACAGATAGGAGATAATATTGTTGGAATAGAAGATGAAAAGATAAAAGATAGTTCAGATGTTGTAAGAATACTTAACGAAAAAAAACTTTCAAAAATAAAAATTACTGTTTTGAAAAATGATAAATATAAAACTTCTTATGTAAATACGAAAATCAGAAATGGAAATTATATGTTAGGACTTTGGGTAAGAGATAAAATATCAGGAATAGGTACTATGACGTTTTACGACGCTTCTACAAATATGTTTTCTGCTATAGGTCATCCAATTAAGGATACAGATACAAATGAACTTCTAAAGATAAGAGATGGATATATTTATAGGCCAGATTCGATAAATATAATTAAATCTAAAGGTGATGAGATAGGATATTTAGAGGGAGATTACGAAAATTCTAAGAAAATAGGAGAATTCAGCAATAATGAAAATATAGGGATAAGAGGAAGTTTTGCTGATGACTTAGAAAAAGATGATTTGTGCAATCTTTTGGAAGTTGCAAACGAATCAGATATAAAAAAAGGAAAAGCATATATTTTATTTGAAGGAAAGAAATATGATGCAAATATTTACGATATAAAATCAGAAGAAATATTATTGGAAGTTATCGACGATAAATTTATAGATACTTACGGAGGAATTGTACAAGGAATGAGTGGTTCTCCTATTATTCAAAATAATAAAATAGTTGGTGCTTTGACTCATGTATCGAAAGAAGACGCAAAAAAAGGGTATGGATTATTTATCCAAGAAATGTTGAAATAAAAACATAAAAAGACTATAGAAAAACTTATTTAAATTGCAACAAATGAAATTAAGTAACAAACTTTTCTGATAGATATGCTATAATTGATTTAT
>JAISUA010000086.1 GCA_031272305.1 Clostridioides sp. | reverse complement strand
AATAATGGTAATAAAATGGGTTAATATATAGCTAAAAATGATGCAAAATGAAGTAATAATGTAAGTTAGGAGTGGTCGCTTGAAGAAAATAATTGCGTTGATATTATCAGCTGTACTTTTGATATATTACGCACCAGATATAAAAAAAGTATTTTATGAAATAAAAGATTTTGCTACTACAGTAATAGATGAAGATGTTTCATCAGAAGATACAAAAGAAAGTGATGAAGAACAAGAAAAAAGTATTGAAGAAGATCCACAGAACTTTGAAACTATAAAGATAGGCGATGATCTTGAAAGCGTTGAAAAAAAAGTAGGCAAACCTACAAGAATTGATGAAAGTGGTTATAGTTTCAAATGGAATGTATACAATCAATTTGGTGAAAAATTTTTTATGATTGGTATAGAAGATAAAAAAGTAGTGGCACTTTACAGCAATTACTTTAACTCTGAAGAAATAAATGATTTAAAAATAAATACAAGCGATATAAAATCTGTAAGAGAAAGATACACTCCTTTAGAATATTTTATAAAATCTAATATAAAGTTTCTAATACAATCAAATCAGGAATATGATATTGTCTCATTAAACAATAATTATATTACTTTTTTTTATGATAAATTTGATGACAATAAGTTGACGTCATATCAAGTCATATCACAGGAAGTAGAAGACAATTCTGATGTTTATAAAAAGGAAACTAAAGAATTAATAAAATCATATGAATTAGAAATATTTGATTTAGCTAATAGTACTAGAATGCAAAAACAAATGGATAAGTATCTTTATTCAGACAAATGCAGTCAAGTAGCTAAAAATCATTGTAAAGATATGATAGAAAAAAAATATTTTGATCATATAGATAAAGATAAAAAAGGTCCTGCAGACAGAATGACTGATGCAGGCATAGATTTTCAATTTGCAGGAGAAAATATTGCAGCTGGTCAGCTCAGTGCTATATATGCACATGAAGGATGGATGAATTCTGAAGGTCATAGAAAAAATATTTTGGGGAAATATAAATATATAGGAGTTGGCGTCCAATTTGGTGGAGAATATAATGTTTATTACGCACAAAACTTCTATAGATAAACCAATATAGAAAGGCTAGTGACTATGACTAATAAGAAAAAAACTATGTTTATCAAAACAGCTTTTATAGTAATGTGTTTTTTTGCATTACTTTGTCTTGCAATCAATTTGAATGGAACAAAAGAAACGATAAAGTATAATACTGCATCAAATGATTCTGAAATTTCTACAGCAAATGATTCTGTAGTTATAAGACATGGTTCGAGGGAACGAAAAGAACTTGCACTTACGTTTGATGATGGACCAGATCCTACGGAAACGAATAAAATCTTGGATATACTAAAAAAATACAATGTGAAAGCTACATTTTTCGTAATAGGAAAAAATATAGAGCTAGACAGTGCTTCTGTGAAAAGAGCTAGTGACGAAGGTCACGAAATAGGAAATCATACTTATGACCACAGTGATATAAGTAAACTTAGCGATAAGCAAATCAAAGAACAAATATTAAAATGCGAAGAATTAATAGTATCTGTTACAGGCAAAAAGCCGTCTATATTCAGACCTCCATATGGAAGTTACAACAAAGGCAATATAAGTAAAATAGCAGAAGAAAATGGATACAAGATAGTTTTGTGGGGTGGAGTAGATGCTTTGGATTGGAAGAATCCACCTGCACAAGAGATTTCGAATTCAATAATAAATAATGTTATCAATGGAGATATAATACTTTTGCATGATTATAAGACCGAAAATACTCTTAAGGCACTAGATACGATTATTCCTCAATTGCTTGAAAAGGGATATAAATTTAAAACAATATCTGAGCTTCTTGAAGATTAGAATTTGAAAATAATAAAAGTGACTGTAAAAAATAGTAGTGAAAAGTATTTGTGTAAACTTATTGCTATACTTAAAAAAGTAGGTACGTTTAGTAAAAAAAGATTTTATACAAAACTCTTTGCACTATTAAAAAATTTTATTGCAGTCACTGTTACATATAAACCAAATAAAAAAGTGAAGTTTATTTTTAATAATTTTAAAACGTGTATACAATGGGTATAAAAAATAAGAAGATGTTCGTAAAGAAGGATTAGGCAGACGAAATTAAAGTTAGAAACACAGAAGTAAAAAATAGGAAGGAACTATCTGATTATGAATAATGAATTTTTAGATAAATTTGCAAGAAACGATGTTGTAATAAAAACAGGTAATATAGTAATTGATATGAAAAAAGATAAATTGATAATAGCTGGACCTTGTGCGATAGAATCGTATGAGCAGTTGTTGGATACTGCACTTTTTGTGAAAAAATCTGGTGCGAATGTGCTTAGAGGTGGAGCATTCAAACCTAGAACATATCCAGAATCCTTCCAAGGTCTTGGAGATGAAGGATTAAAAATATTAAAACAAGTAAAACAGGAAGTAAAAATTCCTGTTATAACGGAAATCATGGATGTTAGAGATTTAGAAAAAATAATTGAGGCAGCAGATATTATTCAGATAGGTTCAAGAAATATGCAAAATTTTACGCTTCTAAAGGAAGTAGGAAATCAAGAAAAACCAGTATTATTGAAAAGAGGATTGTCAGCTACTATTAAGGAATGGATAGGTGCTGCTGAATATATTGCAAATGAAGGAAATACAAAAATAATTATGTGTGAAAGAGGGATAAGAACATTTAGTGATTATACTAGAAATACTTTGGATTTATCGGCTGTTCCTATAATAAAAAAAGAAACAGGACTTCCAATAGTCGTTGATCCAAGTCATTCTACAGGAATAAGATATTTGGTTAAACCAATGTCTTTAGCTGCAATAGCAAGTGGAGCAGATGGACTTATGATAGAAGTACATCCACATCCTGAAGAAGCACTTTCTGACGGGACTCAATCGCTTAACTTTGAAGAATTTTCGACATTGATGGAATCGATACAAAAGATATAACAAATAAAGTTAGATATTAAAAAAGTTAGATATTAAATAAATTTCTATCAAATAAATTGATACAAAATAGAGGAAAAAAACAAAAAAAGTCGAAATATATATAATATCTATTGACAAATTTTTTTTTTCGTGTAGAATAGTAATGTTATAAAAAATCACTGAAGGTGATATTATGAATGATTTTAAAGAAATAATAGAAGAAATAAAATTAAGATGTGAAATTTCGCAAATTATATCGGAATACATCTCAATAAGTAGAGCAGGAAATAATTATAAGGCTCTTTGTCCGTTTCATTCAGAGAAAACGCCTTCATTTCATATCAATACAGCCAAACAATATTACAGATGTTTTGGTTGTGGCGAAGGTGGAGATGTTATATCATTTGTCATGAAAATGGAAAATCTTGAATTTTTAGATGCAGTGAAATTACTTGCAAAAAAATG
This sequence comes from Clostridioides sp., assembly GCA_031272305.1. Taxonomy (GTDB): domain Bacteria; phylum Bacillota; class Clostridia; order Peptostreptococcales; family Peptostreptococcaceae; genus Metaclostridioides. The sequence goes on along the minus strand of JAISUA010000086.1, from coordinate 2,196 downwards.
TGGTGTTGAGATAAATACCAATTTTTCAGAAGAGGCAAAACAAAAAATAGAGAAGATTAGAAGATTTCAAGACGAATATGCTGAAGCGGCAAGATACTATTTTTCAAATTTAACAAAAGAAAGAAATATGGGTTATGATTATCTTGTAAAAAGAGGACTTGATAACAAAACAATAATTAAATTTGGACTTGGTTTTGCAAAAGATTCTTGGAATGATATGAAAAATTATTTACTTGAAAAGGGATATTCAGAGAGTGAATTAATTGAAAGTGGAATAATCAGTAAGAGTAAGAACGATAGTACTTATGATAGGTTTAGAAATAGAGTCATATTCCCTATATTCGACTACAAAGGAAATGTCATTGCTTTTGGAGGAAGAACATTGACTGATTCTATTCCTAAATATCTAAATTCTCCTGATTCTATAATTTTTAATAAACGTGAAAATTTATATGGTCTTAATTTTGCAAGAAAGCATATAGATAAAAAACGAATGTTAATTCTTGTGGAAGGGTACATGGATTTGATTTCGCTTTTTCAATTTGGAATAAAAAATGTAGTAGCAACACTTGGAACGGCTTTGACAACGCAACAAGCACATCTTATGAAAAGATTTGCAGATAACATTGTTATCTCTTATGATTCAGATCAAGCAGGTGTTAACGCTACACTGAGATCGATTGATATTTTGGTTGCTTCAGGACTTAACGTAAAAGTTTTGAATTTAAGAGATGTCAAAGATCCAGATGAATTTATAAGGAAATATGGGTTAGATGAGTACAAAAAAGAAGTAGACGAGTCTATAGAGCATATTAAATTTAGGATAATAAAACTTAAAGATAAATTTAATTTGAATAAAGATGAAGAAAAAGTTAAATATATAAAAGAGTCTTGTATGATTATCAAGAAACTAAAAAGTTCAATAGATAAAGATTATTATATAAAATTTTTAAGTGATAATATGCAGGTTCAAAGGGAATCTCTTGCTCGTGAAGTATATGGAAATTTTTATAATGCTTCTAAAAAAGAGAAAATGGGGAATTATAATAATTCAAGATTTGAATATAAATCTATAGATAAAGTCAAAATAAATTATGATGGGAAGTTGTTATCTGAATATATTTTGCTAAAAATTATTGATGAAAAAATAGAATTTAGAAATCATATACTATTAAAAGTGGGAAAAGACGATTTTTCTTACCAAGAAAATAAAGATATTTTTGATTTCATTGTAAATAAAGAAAAAAATAGTATTAAAAGTAAAAAAAATGATAAAGATAAAAGTGTGATTTCTGTAAATTTCGATAATATAAAGAAACTCACTTTGAATGAAGACAATTATTCAACTGAAAATAAAGTCGATGAATTAATAAGAACTGTTAAAAAAAATACACTGGAAAATAAACTTGAAATTTTGAAGAATGAGATTGCTGAGCTTGAGAAAAATAATAAAAAGGATACTATTAATGAAACGAAAGAGGTAGAGTTTAAAATTATGGAATTAGCTAGCAAGAGTATGGAAATAAATAAGATTCTTAAAAATTTGTAGTGAAGGGAGATTAAAGTATGAAAAAAACAAAAAATACAGAATCGACTACTATGGAAAAAAAGGAGTCTGACAAATTAGCAGCGAGAAAGTTACTGGAAAAAGGAAAGAAAAATGGCTCACTTACACTACAAGAAATAGTAGACACTTTTTCTGAGGAAGAGTTGGACAAAGATAAAATAGAGAGTCTTTACGAAACTCTTGGAAATTTTGGTATAGAAATTACTGAAAATACTGAAGAACCAATTAATATTAATCTATCAGATAAAGATCATGATTTTGATGTTGAAAATATTGATCAAAACATAGATAATGCTCATAATGATGTAAATATTGATGATCATTCAGAAATTGAAAAAGTAGATATTTCCGTTCCTAAGGGTGTAAGCATCGATGATCCTGTTAGAATGTACCTTAAAGAAATAGGTAAAATACCTTTGTTAAAAGCACATGAAGAAGTAGAATATGCAAAACGAATGGGTGAAGGTGATGAGATTGCAAAACAACGATTAGTAGAAGCCAACCTAAGACTTGTTGTTAGTATTGCGAAAAGATATGTAGGTAGAGGTATGCTTTTTCTTGATTTAATTCAAGAAGGTAATTTAGGTCTTATAAAAGCGGTAGAAAAATTTGATTATACTAAAGGATAC
>JAISUA010000071.1 GCA_031272305.1 Clostridioides sp. | reverse complement strand
ACAAATATTTCAATGTATATTGCTGTAAAGCTTTCAGTAGCTGTACCTGCAAATAGAATAAAAAAAATTTCTATAGTAGATGGAACATCTTATTCTGAGTATACTTTTGTTAAAAAAAGAAAAGAAAAATATAAAAAATTGACGATAAGTCTTATTGGAAAAATCAATACGAACAGAAACGTAAGAAAAACAATGACTACAATCATCACGTTAAGTATATGTGGAATAGGATTTATATTTATAAATATAATTTGTAAATCTTATGATCCTATTAAATTTTTGATGAGAAATGTTTATCCATATGGAAATGTAGAAATCCATGTATCAACTATAGGAAAATCAACATTTGATGATATTGACACCAATGAAACAGGAAGACTTCAGGCAATGAATAATCCTTTGACAGAAAATTTTAAAAGTGAACTTATGACTATTGAAGGTGTTGATGAAATTTATCAAGCGAAAGGAATTGAAATAACAGTAAACGCTGATAATGGATATGGATTTAGTTCCATAGAGCCATTAATAGACGAAAGTGATTTTGAAAAAATAAAACCATATATTATTGAAGGAAATAACTCATATAAAGATTTTGTATCACAGAAAGGATTATTGGTGGATATAGGACAGAGTGATATTTATAAACTAAATTCTATTTGCAAAGTAAATCTAGTAGATAAAACAGGTAAAGTAAAAACTTGTAATATGAAAGTAGTAGGTTTATTTGATAGAGAAGCTGTGATGGATAATTGTCCAATGATTCCAGATTTGACTGCAATGTTGCCTCAAGAATATATTTCAAACTTTACAGGAATTAAAAATTTAAACTGTATGTATCAAATTAAAACGGATGGAAAAGATAGTACACAAAAAACAATTTTTGAGAATATAGTCAGAAAAAATCCTAATATAGAATTTTCAAGTGCAGAAGATGTAGCTAAGTCAGATAAAGATTATATAAAAAAAATAAATGTAGTTTTGTCGATTTTAATATTAGTTATATTTATTTTTGCGATTATAAACTTTGTAAATATGGTTATTTCAAATATTAATTCTAGAAAACGTGAAATAGGACTTTATCAATCATTAGGAATAAAATTAGTACAAATCGAAAAAATGATTAATTATGAGAATATGAGGTTTAGTATATATTCATTTATTATTTCGATTGTTTTTGGAAGTTTGGTTAGTTATTTATGTACTAATTTTTTGGACAGATTAACTCATAGTTTTAATTATAAAATACCTTTATCATCAATAGTAGTTTTGTTTATAATATTGTTTGGAACACAATATTTTGTTTCGAAATATGTATCAAGAAAAATAAATGAAGAATCAATTATTTATAGATTAGGAAAGCAAGAATAAAAAATGAGAATGTAATTTTGTTTATAAGATTTTCTACACATCGTATTTGTGTTACACACGAAAAAGTAGTGAATCTAAAAACAATTTTACATTCTCATTTATTTTATTTAAGTTATACTTATTTGTTTTCTATCTAATCCAAATTGCATAGATCTTCCATCAATTTTGTTTTCTATCTAATCCAAGTTACGAAGATCTTCCATCAATTTTGTTTTTTCTTTTGTTTGTTCATCTTTCATTTTGATTACTTTAGCAGGTGAACCAGCTACTACTGTTCCAGGTTCTACATTTTTTGTAACTACAGATCCAGCAGCTACTACAGCACCTTTTCCAACTCTTACACCTTCTAAGATAACAGCGTTAGCACCAATTAGAACATCATCTTCTATGACTACAGGGTCAGCTGATGGTGGTTCGATTACTCCTGCTACAACAGCTCCAGCACCAAGGTGAACATTCTTGCCAAGTATACCTCTACCACCTACTACAGCGTTCATATCGACCATTGTTCCTTCGCCTATAATAGCTCCTATGTTTATAACAGCACCCATCATTATAACGGCATTTTTTTCGATTGTGACCATATCTCTTATAAATGCACCTGGTTCTATACGAGCAGTTTCGTGAAGTGTATTTTTTAGAGGAATAGCAGAATTTCTTCTGTCAAATTCAATATAAACATCTTCTTCTTTGATATCAAGTGTAGCAAGATATTCAATAATCTTATCGAAATCTCCTATGATTATAAAAGAACCACAAGAACCGAAAATTTTGAAATCATCGTTTGAAGTTCTTTCGATTTTGTCTGAATTTACGTAAACTTTTACAGGAGTTTTCTTTTTAGCATCTCCTATGTATTTAATTATTGCGTAAGCATCGTTTAGATTTAACATTTTAAAAAATCCTTTCTTTTGTATTATTTTTTTCAATAAGTCTGTATTATTTTTTTAATAAGTCGTCCATATTGTAGAATCCAGCTTTTTGAGCTACAAGATATTTGGCTGCTACAAGAGAGCCATTTGCAAATATTTTTCTAGATTCAGATTGGTGTGATATAGTAAGTATTTCGTTATCTCCTGCAAATATTGCATCGTGCATACCAACTATAGTACCACCTCTTACAGCGTGGATTCCTATTTCATTTTTTTCTCTTTTTGCTTGAGTTCCATGTCTTCCGTAATTATCAGTAGTATTAGGAATGACCTCTTTGATAGCATTTGCTATCATAATAGCAGTTCCGCTAGGTGCGTCAACTTTTCTATTATGGTGTTTTTCTATTATTTCAATATCGAAATCAGCTAGATTTTTGGCTGCTTCTTTTACTAATTTAAGCATAATATTTATACCTAAAGCCATATTGTATGATTGAAAAACAGGAACAACTTGAGAAGCGACTTGTATTTTTGCCATTTCTTCGTCATTGTAGCCTGTTGTTGCAAATACTACAGGTGTCTTAGTTTTCAATATATAGCTCAAAACATTGTCAAGGTTAGAATGATGTGAAAAATCTATAACAACGTC
>JAISUA010000066.1 GCA_031272305.1 Clostridioides sp. | reverse complement strand
ATATACCAGAAATCATCAAATGGGGAAAGATAACTTTATTATTAGGAATACTTACTTGTTTTTTACCAGCACTTGTGATTTCATTTATTTATGGACATATGCCACCGATTTCAGCAATTATAACAGGTACTATATCACAAATAAGTGTAAGTGGTGCGTTTTATATAGTTGAACCTATTTCATACTTTCCTATATTAGGAATACCAGGTACTTACCTTACATTCTTATCAGGTAATGGTTCGAATATGAGACTGCCTTGTTCATCAGTAGCACAAGAATCAGCAGGAGTAAAATTTGGTACTGAAGAAGGTTCTATAATTTCTACAATAGGTATAGCAGTATCAGTTTTAGTAAATATATGTGTTTTGACAGTTGGAGCTATAGGAGGTCAAGCTATAGCAAACGCTATCCCTCCAGTAGTAAGTGAAATGTTGACATTCTTGTTGCCATCACTTTTTGGAGCAGTGTTTGGGCAATTCGCAGTTTCAAGACCAAAACTTGCAGTAGTATCAGCTATTATAGCAATAGGAATGAACTGGTTGATGAAGAATGGATTCTTAGGATTCTTACCGGGAACACCATCATATGCAGTTATATTGGTGTCAGTTTTCGGAAGTATATTAGCAGGTAGATTAATATACAAAAAAGAATTGATAGAAGATTAAAAAATATAAATATAAAAATGTAAAAACAAAAATATATGTTAATAAATAGAATGAGGGTGAATAAATTGTTAAATAGAGAGAGATTGCAAGATACTTTTATTGAAATGATAAAAATTTATAGTCCATCAAAACAAGAAAAAGAAATGTGTGACTATATTTTGAATTGGCTTAGCAAAAGAAATATCCAAGCTACAATTGATGATGCAGGTAGTAATTACGGTGGAAACGGTGGAAATATTGTGGCTTATATTCCTGGTACAACATCAGGTATGCCAATATGTTTCTGTGCACATTTAGATCAAATAGAACCTTGTGAAAATGTAAAACCAGTTATTGATGGTTCAATCATAAAAACAGATGGAACTACAACGCTTGGTGGAGATGACAAAGGGGGAGTAGCTGCTATCTTAGAAGCAGTAGAAGATATTTTAGAAAGTGATACGCCTCACAGAGATATTTATTTATTATTTACTGTTACAGAAGAATTGGGTATGCTTGGAGTAAAAAATATGGATATGTCAAAGCTTCCTTGCAAAGACTTAATAGTATTGGACTCTGCAGGTGATACAGGTACAATAGCTTATGCAGCACCTGCAAAGGAACATATAGAAATAACTTTTAATGGTAAAAAAGCTCATGCAGGAATTGAACCAGAAAATGGTATCAATGCAATAGTTGTAGCATCAAAAGCAATTTCTAAGATGCATATTGGAAGAATTGATGAAGAAACAACTTCAAATATAGGAGAAATTTGTGGTGGAGGAGCTACAAATGTTGTAACAGATAAGGTTAAATTTATAGCAGAAATTCGTTCACATAGTATGGACAAACTTCAAAAAGAAGTTGAACATATGGAAAATTGTTGCAAAGAAGCGACTGATTCTATGAAAGCTACTTATATAATGGAACATAGTATAACATATCCAACTTTACATCTTGATATAGAAAGTGATATTTGTAAAATATTAATTGATGCTATCAAAGAAGAAGGTATAGAACCAGAGTTGCTAAAAATAGGTGGAGGAAGTGATGCCAATATACTTTGTGGACATGGATATAGAAGTGGTATAATAAGTATAGGAATGAAAGATGTGCATACAGTAGACGAAAGTTTAGATATAGATGAACTTTGTAAAGCAACAAGAATAATTAGAAGAATTATGGAAGGATAAGTCTTATATAAAGAAGCGATGTATATAAATAACTAACTAATATATACAGAAGCAATATATACACAATAAAATATTAAAAGTACATGTTAAAAAACAACAGTGTCAAGATTTTTGGTCAATTTTTGTTTTTTTGACACACAGTTGTTTTTTAATGTTGCTTTTTAAAATTATAAAAAATTTAAAGATTTAGGTGGTGCTAAAGGTGAAAAAAGATGAAATTAAGAAATTAGTAGTGAAGACTATAGACGAAAATACAGATAAGATTATAAAAATAAGCAAAGAAATATATCATAATCCAGAATTTGGATACAAAGAGGTAAAAACAACAGATTCAGTGTATGAATTTTTGAACAAGGAATTGGAGCTTGAAGTAGAAAAAAATATATGTATCACAGGTTGTAAAGCAACAGTAAACGAACATAAACAAGGTGTACATATTGCTGTATTAGGTGAATTAGATGGAATTTCTTGTAAAGATCACAAAGATGCAAATGAAATTGGTGCATCTCACACTTGTGGTCACAATAATCAGATAGCAGGTATGCTTGGCTGTGCTTTAGGTTTAGTAAAAAGTGGTGTGTTAGATTTATTAGATGGAAAAGTTACTTTTATGGCTACACCTTCAGAAGAATTTATTGAACTAGAATATAGACAAGAGTTGAAAAACAAAAATAAAATAACTTACTTTGGTGGAAAACAAGAACTAGTAAAAAGGGGATATTTTGATAATATAGATATGGCTATGATGTTTCATTCACAATATTTGGATGGAAAAGTTGCTCTAATGGGACCAGAAAGCAATGGATTTATAGGTAAAAAGATTCAATTCATAGGTAAAGAAGCTCATGCTGGTTCTGCACCTCATGAAGGAATTAATGCTTTAAATGCTGCTATGTTAGCTATCAATAATGTAAATGCACTTAGAGAAACATTTCCAGAAAAAGAAAGAGTAAGATTCCATCCAATCATAACAAAAGGTGGA
>JAISUA010000274.1 GCA_031272305.1 Clostridioides sp. | reverse complement strand
GATACAAATTTAGTACTTACGCTACTTGGTGGATAAGACAAGCAATCACAAGAGCTATAGCAGACCAAGCTAGAACTATAAGAATACCTGTACACATGGTAGAAACTATAAATAAATTGATAAGAGTATCCAGACAATTACTTCAAGAGTTTGGTAGAGATCCAAGGCCAGAAGAAATTGCTAAGGAGATGGATATGAGTGTTGATAAGGTTAGAGATATAATGAAGATAGCTCAAGATCCTGTATCTCTTGAAACTCCTATAGGTGAAGAAGAAGACAGTCATCTTGGAGATTTTATACCAGATGAAGACGCACAAGCACCTGCAGAAGCAGCAGCGTATTCACTTCTAAAAGAACAAATTGATGAAGTATTAGATTCGTTGAATGAAAGAGAACAAAAAGTACTGAAACTTAGATTTGGTCTGAAAGATGGACGAGCTAGAACTCTTGAAGAAGTAGGACGAGAATTTGAAGTTACAAGAGAAAGAATAAGACAAATTGAAGCTAAGGCTTTAAGAAAATTAAGACATCCAAGTAGGTCAAAAAAATTAAGAGATTATTTGGAGTAATTAGCATTCAATATTATATTGTTAGTAAAAAGGCTATCTGAGAAAATTAAATTTTAATTTAATTCTTGGATAGTTTTTTATTTTTTATTACAATTTAATTCTCATAATGAGAAAATTTAGGAGGTGATTTTTTGAATTTGACAGAAAGATTAAAAAAAATTGCATCACTTGTATCACAAGGATCTATAATAGCAGATATAGGTACAGATCATGGATATTTACCTGCTTATCTATTAAAAAAAGGTATTGTCAAAAAAGCTATCTTATCTGATGTAAGTAAAGGTTCGCTTGAAAAGGGCCGTACATGGATGCAAAAGAATAATCTAACTGAAAAAGCCGAGTTTAGATTAGGTTCTGGAATAAATATTCTAAATGAAAATGAAGTAGATGAAATTATTATCGCTGGAATGGGTGGAATTTTAATTTCTGAAATATTGGAAGGAAAAAAAGAAATACTTAATAGTGTGAAAAAAATAATTTTACAGCCAATGCAAAATCCAGAAATTTTAAGAAAATATTTATATAAAAATAGATATGAATTTATAAGCGAACATTTGGTCAAAGAAGACTTTAGAATATATGAGATAATAGTTGTGAGGCTGAAAGAAGAAAATATAATTGAAGAAAAAACGAATGAGAAAGAACCTAATAAATCTAATATATTAGATAAAAATATAGCAAATGAAAATAAAATATTGAAAAATAAAAATATAAGTAAAGGCATTATAGAAGTTGATGATATTTTTTATGAAATAGGAAAGGATTTGATAGATAAAAAAGATCTTCTACTTGCTGAATTTATACAGAAAAAAATAAAAAATTATGAAGCTATTTTAGATAATATAAAAAATATTTCCGGGGAAAAAATCGAAATTAAAAGAAATGACTGTATAAGAAAAATAAAAACTATGGAAGAAATTTTAGAAAATCTTAAATCATAGATTGATAAAAAATAAAAAGTGGATGTTAATTATAAAAATGGACAGGAGGTTTTGAGATGAATTTAAAAGATATAACAAATTTGATAGAAAAAAAATATCCTCTTTCACTTGCTTACGATTGGGATAATGTTGGACTTATGGTTGGAGAAGTTGACAGTGATGTAAAAAAAATACTTCTTACTATTGATGCTAATGAAGATATAATCGACGAAGCAATACAAAAAAATGTAGATTTAATAATAACACATCATCCATTTATTTTTAGCAAATTAAAAAATGTAAACACTTATGATTTAAAAGGAAAATTGATTTACAAATTAATAAAAAATAATATTTCTTTGTATAGTATGCACACGAATTTTGATATTGCAAAAGACGGTATGAATGATTATTTTATGAAGGTGATAGGAATAGATTCATCAGAGATTTTGGAATCAACTTATTTTGAAAACCTATACTATTTAAATGTTTATGTTCCAAATGATTTTGTAGACAAGGTAAAACTTGCAATTGGAAATGCAGGTGGAGGAAGCATCGGAAATTATAGTCATTGTTCTTTTTCTATAAAAGGAGAAGGAGGATTTTGTCCAAAAGAAGGTTCGAATCCATTTATAGGAATCAAAAATACTTATGAAAATGTAGACGAAACAAAATTAGAAGTATGTGTAAGTGAGGATAAAATAGATGCTGTTGTCAAAGCAATGTTGGAATCTCATCCATATGAAGAAGTTGCATATGGAATTTATAAATTGGAAAATAAAATTAATGAGCAAGGCATAGGTAGGATAGGGAACTTAAAATCAAAAACAAATTTCAAAAATTTTGCAAATGAAATAAAGACAATTTTCGATGTAAATTGTTTGAGAGTGGTTGGAGATTTAGATAAAGAAATTGAAAAAGTAGCAGTAGTCACTGGAGCTGGAAGTGATTATATAAAACTTGCGAAGAGAAAAGGTGCAGACGTTTTTATTACTGGAGATATGAAATATCACGAAGCACAGATGGCAGAAGAATTAGGAATTTGTGTAGTAGATTTAGGGCATTTTGAAAGTGAAAATATTTTTAAAGATGTTATGAAATCATTTTTAGAAATTAAAATCGAAGAAAATTTTTCAAAAAACGATTTGAAAAACTCTTTGAATGAAGCGTCAAAGGACTCTTTGAATAAGTCTTCGAAAGAATCTTTCAATGAAAAAATAGAAATTATAGCTAGCGATATAAATATCAATCCATTTAAGACGTTGAAATAAAGATAAGGTCTTGCTTTATTTGATTTTTAGCTTAATTACTAAAAACTTCAATAAAGCTAGACTTTTTTTATTGCTTCTTTATTAATTAAGAGGTGAAATCTAAAAATATCATATGTAGAAGTATTCAGGTTAAGTGTAAAGTTATTTAAGGAATATCTATGAATATTTAAGATTAAATTTAAAATTTGAAGTACTATATTAAGTTTTGATATATCTATTATTAGACTTAAGGATAAATTTGACATATAATAAAATTTAAAAATATGTTGACATAATCGAAAAAATTTAATAATATATT
>JAISUA010000239.1 GCA_031272305.1 Clostridioides sp. | reverse complement strand
TATTGTTAAAATTCTGTATGTCTTGCTCATATTTCTAAATTCCTCCCAACTTAAAGCCTTTTATATATTTTTATTTTATTCATACGATTTGTTTTTTATTATATCAACTTGTAGTTTTTATTTGTATCTTTATATTTGTATTGACTTGTAGTTTTTATTTGTATCTTTATATTTGTATTGACTTGTAGTTTTTATTTGTATCTTTATATTTATTATGGACTTGTAGTTTTTATTTTGATTGTTTTGCAGCCATAAGTACACCTAGAGCTATTGAATTCAATTTTGTATCTTCATTGTCTGCTCTTGAAGTAAGAATAACTGGAGCTTTAGCACCAACTATAACGCCTGCACTTTTTGATTTTGCAAAATATGATATTGATTTATAAAGTATATTACCTGCTTCTATATCAGGGCAAATAAGAATATCTGCTTTTCCTGCTACTGGATGAACCATTCCTTTATGTTTTGCAGCTTCTTCAGAAACAGCATTATCTAAAGCGAAAGGACCTCCTACTACACAATCTTTTATTTCACCATTTTTACACATATCTTCAAGTTCTTTTGCATCAACTGTGTCTGGCATCTTTGGATTAACTTTTTCTTTTGCACATAAGCAAGCAACTTTTGGTTCTGATAGGTCTAAAGAATGGGCAACTCCTACTGCATTTTCGATTATTTCTTTCTTAGTTTGAAGATCAGGATCTAAACACATAGCTGAATCTGTAACAAAGAATAATCTATCATATCCTTCTATATCAAACACTGCAACATGGCTTAATACTTTTCCAGTTCTAAGACCAACTTCTTTGTTAAGAACTGCTTTAAGTATTATAGAAGTATCTACAAGACCTTTCATAACCATATCAGCTTTACCTGAAGAAACAAGTTCAACAGCTTTAAGTGATGCTTCTGCTAGATCTTTTTCATCAATCATTTCATATCCTGTTAAATCAATGTTTAAATCTTTTGCTATTTCGTTTGTTTTTTCGATATCTCCAACCAATATAGCGTTTGCTATACCAGATTTCGTAGCCATATCTACTGCAAGAAGTACCTCTTTATCTTGACAACATGCCACAGATATTGTTTTAGGTCCTCTTTCTTTAGCAAATTTAATTACTTCTTCAAAATTTCTCATTAGTTACACCTCAACATAATTATTTTATGAATTTTTTGCATGGAAATGTTATAAACTTAATCTTATTATTTTTTAGATAGTTGACAATAAGATGTGATTTCTGATCAAATTTATAACTAACGTGATTCTAAAAAACGATTTCTCTTTTTTTAAAAAAAATTATTTAACTTTACCTTTTTACTTTTATAATTCTGATTATACAATTATTCGATACTTTTTCATAGCTTTTAGATATAAGAAAGTTATTTAAAAAATTTCTGAATATTATTTTGTTTTATATGCCATAAATTGTGATAAATAGAATTGTTTCGAGTTCTAAATGTGTTTATACTAGATAATTAAACAAAAATTATAAATTTTTATCTTTTATCTGTAGCTTTAAAATATTTTTTTTGTAAAAAATACAAAAAGTTTATTTTACACTAACATATTCTGGCGAAATTTTGATAGAATTTACGTCGAATTTTGTTTTGGTATTTATTCTAAATAATTCCACTTTGGATGAACTTTGATTCAATGCAGTATTTGGAGACAATGAAGAATTTTGACTTAAATTTATATATAAAATAATATCTGATTTATTTATGTTCCCTATTTTTGAATCATACTCAATGTTCACTTTGAAATCAACATCATCTGCTATCGTTGCTGTATCAGCACTTATATCGCCATAACTTCCTTCAAACTTAACTTCACTTGCTTGATAAGTAAATGATTTACTAATAAGAATGCCTACTTCTTTTCTCTTAATCGTTACTTTTTTTGTTTCTGATGTAATATTCTGTGGCAACACAATAGTAGCCTCTACTCCATTTTCTCCAATATCAGCTATATTTACTTTAGATGTTTTTACAAATTCAATAGAATCAATAAGTTCTTTTTTCCCTACTATTTCTATTTCTCCTACGTTCAAATCAAAATTGTTTGCATCTGCTTCTTCATCGCCATCGACAATATTAGGAATGACTTTTACCCTCTTCTTGTATTCTACATTTGCTTCGAGATTTATGTATCTTTGAGTTAATTTGACATCTGAAACACTTTCTCCATTTGCATCTGTAGGAATAAGCTCTATTGTTTGATCGAATTTATCGATTTTTTTGTTATCAATTTTGAAATGTGCCGCTAAATACTCAACTTTATCAACTTGACTTCTTGGTCCAGTTATTGATACTTTTTCTTTTTCTAATTTTGTAGTTAAAACTGAAGATTTATCTGCACCTTCTATTATAGTTTTAACTGGTTTTGATTCTGTTATCTTTTTTTCTAGTTTAACTATAAGTATACTACTCTTAAAAGATGTATTTATATTTTCAGGTGTATTTATTCTCAATTTTATTTCATTTTGGCCTTCTACGGGTTTGTTGCTACTTCCAGAGCTTGAAACCTCTCCATATATCAAAATATTTTCTTTTGTTATTTTTTTTAATTTTGACATTTCACCTGATAGCACTACATCTGCTTTTAACTCGTTCTCAGGATATACTATAAGACCTAACTCGTTTATTTCACTCATATTGCTTATAGTCACAGGAACATCTTCGAACTTTATTTTCTCAACAGGATCTACCTCAACTATAACATAAAGCCATATTACAATAGCTGCAATAAGTGATACTATTTTTATTTTTAAATTTTCTCTCAACTTATTAATCATTTGAACAAACCGCCTTTAATAAAACTTTTTCCATTGCTATTTAGACTCATATTGCTATTTAGTATATTAGTAAGTCTTTCCTTGCTAATATTTCTATAAAGTTTACCCATTTTAGCAATAGATACTTCTCCTGTTTCCTCAGATACAATCAGAGTGATACAATCCGATACTTCGCTCACTCCAATACCCGCTCTATGTCTTGTACCCAAATCTTTGCTTAAGTCCTTGCTTTCTGTAAGAGGAAGAAAACATGCAGCTGCTTTTATTTTTGTATCTCTAACTATAACAGCACCATCATGTAGAGGAGTATTTGGTATAAATATATTTATTAAAAGTTGTCTTGATACTTCTGAATCAAGTATCGTACCTGTGTTGACTATTTCATTTAGCTTAGTTTCTCTCTCCATAATTATAAGTGCACCTATTTTCTGTCTAGAAAGAGAATATAAAGATTCTATGATTTCTTCTATCATATGCTTTCTACTTTCTTCTTCTTCAGAAGTTAAGTATTTTCCGAAAAAAGATAATCTAGTTCTGCCTATTCTTTCGAGTGCAGAACGTATCTCTGGTTGCAAAATAATCACTGCTATGATACTAAATTCAATGGAATTCTTAAGTAGCCATGAAAATGTATGTAAATTCAATACATCACTAAGTTGAATAACTATTATAAGAATTATTATTCCTTTGAACACTTGCTGAGCTCTTGTATCTTTTATAAACATATATACCTTATAAATGATATAAGAAACTATTGCAATATCTAGTATATCAGTGAAACCTACTCGCATTACTGTATTAAATAAATCATTAATAAATGAATTAATATCAAAAAATCCAAACAATATATCATCTCCCGTTGTTAAAAATCTACTCTCAACAATATTATACACTATAATTAAATCTAGTTAAGCTATTTATTTATAAATTTTTATTTTTTATTATAAGTTACTTTAGATTATATTTATTATTTTGTTTTTTTGTTTTTTGTTTCATTTTTCATAAAGAATATAACACCTATTTTTTTGTTTTTTGTTTCGTTTTTTATAAAGAATATAACATCACCTATTATTTTATACATAAATAATACTGTAGACATTAGAATAGCTGAAAATATTATTACTTTCATATCTAGAATTGATTTTGCAATCACACTTCTAAATACAATAACTATCAAAGCAAAACTTCCTATAAGCAATGTAAGCATCAACTTTATCCATTCATTCAATGGTTTTGAAATTTTCACAAGCGAAACGAAGCAAACTGTAGCAGTCAAAATCAAACAAGTTGTTGAGATTTGTTCATAATTAAATCTAAGTAAATTTCCCACAATAAGTATAAACAGTATATATACTACAACCGTTATTCCCGATGTAAATGCAGGAAATAAAATATCAAGTAAAAATTCTTTTTTGACCTTGTTGTAATTTGGTCTTAAAGCAAGAAAAAAAGATGGCACTCCAACTCCTAGTGCATTTATTGGCATTAGTTGAATTGGTTGAAAAGGATAAGGATATCTTTTTATAAATATAAAAATAAAAGCAAGAATAGTTGAATACACTGTTTTCATAAGATATTGTGAGGCTATTCTTCCAACATTATTGATTACTCTTCTTCCTTCCATCAAAACTCCTATCATCGCTTCAAAATTAGATTCTAAAAGCACAAAATCAGATACTTCTTTTGAAGCGTCACTTCCTTTTGCCATTGCTATACTACAATCAGCCTCTCTAAGTGCAAGAATATCATTTACACCATCGCCTGTCATTCCTACTGTGAAACCTTGTTTCTTAAATGCCTTCACAAGATCTCTTTTTTGCTCAGGTTTTACCCTTCCAAATATAGTGTTTTCTCTTGAAATACTCTCTATATCTTCGTTTTTCACAGTTGACATATCAACAAAGCGATCTGCTTCTCTAACTCCAACTTTTTTTGCAATGCTTGACACAGTAGAAGCATTGTCGCCTGATATGATTTTCACTTCTATACCTTGATTTTGAAAAAACTCTATTGTAATCTCTGCATCTTCTCTTATTTCGTCTTCAAGAACGACAATTCCTTTAAGCATTAAGTTTTGTGGAATATCCAACGAATCATCTAACTTTTCATCAGAATGTGCAAATGCTATTATTCTATTTCCCAATTCGCTTTCTTTTTCTACTAATAGTTCAATCTCATTTTTATTTGTTTTTGATTTGTCTGCAAATAAAATATCGTACGCTCCCATTATAAAAGTTCCTTTGTCTGAAAAAGTTGCACCACTCCATTTTCTTGAAGAAGAAAATGGAACGACTTTTACAAGTCCACTTTTATCATAATTGTCTTTTATTCGATGTTCATCATATTTTTCTTTATCTCTATGTTCATCATAATCATCTTTGCTTTGATGTTCATCATAAATATCTTTGCTGCTATATTCATCATAATTGTCTTTGCTTCGATGTTCAAAGTGTTTTGTTTTTGAAGAAACAAAATCTCTTATCGCTGAAGATGTAGAGTTATCATCAGAGAAGCAGTCCAATAAATTTTTTATATCCTCACAAAATGAATCATTATTATCTATTATTTCTTTATTAAGTATTTTCTCTTTATTTACTATTATTTCTTTATCAGATATTTTCTCTTTATTGCCTATTATATCTTTATTAGATATTATCTTTTTTACCTTTATATTTCCAGTGGTTATCGTTCCTGTTTTATCGAAACAAAGCAAATCTACTCTTGCCAAATTTTCAATAGATCCTATTGTTTTGACAAGAACTTTCCGTTTCGAAAGTTTTATTACTCCTACTGTAAGAGCAATAGAAGTTATAAGTATTAGTCCTTCTGGAATCATACCTATAATTGCACCTGCTGTACTTAATATAGTTTGATTTATATTATTTGAATTTTTATAAGTTGACCAGAAAAGTAATATTCCTAAAGGAAGTATTGCAAAAGTAAGACCTTTGATTATTTTCTTAAGTGTCTTTATAATTTCACTTTGAATTCCCTTTACTTTATTCGCTTCCATTGCAAGTTTCGAAGCATAACTATTCGCACCTACATTCACAACTTTTATATAAGCACTTCCACTCATAACAAAACTACCAGAGTATACTTTGGTTTTTTCTTCAGAAGTTTTCTCTTTAAAAGTTTTTTCTTTAGAATTTTTTTCGTTTGTGCAGTTTGAATATATGTTTTGTACAGCTATTTTTGAAACTGCATCTGATTCTCCTGTCAATTGTGACTCATCTACTTCAAGTCCTTCACTATAAATAACAACTCCATCTACACAAACTTGATCCCCTCTTTTTATATAAATAACATCATCCTTTACAATTTGCTCTTGTTCAATTGTTTTTTTTGCACCATCTCTTAGCACACTGACTTTTGACTGACTCAAAATAGATAATTTATCAACACTTATTTTAGCTCTAATTTCTTGCACTATACCTATCAAAATATTAGATATTATCACTCCCATAAAAAGCATATTTTCATAACTTCTTGTGTATGCGATAAACAACGCTATTATTACATTTATCAAATTAAATAAAGTCAATATATTAGAACTTAATATTTGAGGATATGTTCTTGTAAGTGACTTTATTTGCTTATTTGTTTGAGAATTTTTTACTCTTTCTTCTACTTCACTCGAAGAAAGTCCATATAACTTTTTATCTAAATCTGAATTTAAATTCATAATTTCTCCTTTCGTTCATACTTATAATATAATATAATATTTATCCTACTTTAGTTAATAATGCTAACATAATATTTATCTCGCTTTAGTTAATACTGCTAACATAATATTTATCTTGCTTTAGTTAATAATGCTAACATAATATTTATCTTAAGTTTAATTATAATCTAATATAGTGAGTTAGTTATTAAATTAGACTTATGCTATCTTAATTAGTATATAATGATATATATCTTGAAAAACCGAGATAGAAATTATTTGATTTTTGCTATCAAAGTTTCCTACTTAATTTGAAGATAAACTTTCTTTCTTATATTTTATATCAAATTTCATAATTAAAACATAAATTATATCAAAAATTCATAATTAATAGATTAACTTTTTTGCTAAAATAAATTTAATATTTTTAGATTTTTTTCATTTAAAATTCCAAGTTCTAAACTTTATAAATATTTTTTCTCTATTTGCTTAATTAAAACATTTTTTTATACACAAAATTCTATTTTTTTGTTTGTAAAATTTATTAATAGATGATAATATAAATATGTCATATATTATTCAAATATATTTTCATTATACTTATTAATTTCTGATTATTATCAATAATTTCATCATATTTATTGTTTGTAACATATTTATTATGAGAAGTGCATCCGATAGAAAACGGATGTTTTCGCACTTCGAACCGAGTAAGAAACTTCGATAACGAAAATCAAAGATTTTCTATCTCAGTTTTTTCTAGACTTATATCCATTAGATTTTACTTAAGTGATGATAAGTCTTATTATGAAAACTAGATTTTCGTTGAAAAACGAAAATTTATGTTCGAATATCAAGACTTATTTCCTTTAGATTTTACTTAAGTGATGATAAGTCTTATTATGAGAACTAGATTTTCGTTGAAAAACGAAAATTCATGTTCGAATATCAAGACTTATTTCCTTAGTTTTATTTCAAGTTCCTATAAGTCTTATTATTGAAAATACTATTCTAATCATTGAATATAGTGTCGAAATTTTATATATCTTTATAAAGACTTTAAACAATATCCAATTGTTATCTTGTTATTAAAAATAATTTACACTTCATTGATTGAATATATATTGAGTATATTGAACATATTAAAAGGTGACAAATCATTCAAAATTAAAACCAAAAGGGGAGAAAACACAATGTCAGTTGAACAAAAAAAATTAAATTGGTACAACCTTGCACTTATGGCCTTCGTAATGGTATGGGGTTTTGGAAATGTTGTTAACAATTTTGCCAATCAAGGTCTACAAGTAGTAACTTCGTGGATACTTATATTCGCAATTTATTTCACACCTTATGCACTAATTGTAGGTGAACTTGGTTCTACATTTAAAGATGGTGCTGGAGGTGTCAGTAGTTGGGTAAAAGCTACTTCAACAAAAAAAATTGCTTACTTAGCTGGATGGACTTATTGGGTTGTTCATATTCCATATCTTGCTCAAAAACCACAATCTATACTTACTGCGTTTGGATGGGTTATTAGACAAAATGGTTCTCTTATGAGCGAATATAGTGCTATGACAATTCAAATTATTTGTCTTGTTATATTCCTAGTTTTCTTATGGATAGCTTCTAAAGGAATAGCTACTCTTAAAGCTATTGGTACTGTTGCTGGTACTGCTATGTTTGTTATGTCTATACTTTATGTATTGCTTATGCTTGCAGCACCTGGTCTAAGAGGTGTATCTGTAGCTACTCCAAATATGTCTTTAAAATCATTTATTCCAACATTTGATTTTAAATATTTCACTACAATCTCAATGTTAGTATTTGCTGTTGGTGGATCAGAAAAAATTTCTCCATATATTCATAACACAAAAAATCCATCTAAGGATTTCCCAAAAGGTATGATTGCTCTTGCAATAATGGTTGCCGTTTGTGCAATATTAGGATCAATAGCTATGGGTATGATGTTCGATGCAAATAATATTCCTGAAGATCTTATGTTAAATGGTGCTTATTACGCATTCCAAAAATTAGGAGAATTTTATGGTTTAGGAAACACACTTTTAATAATCTATGCACTTGCAAATATGGCAGCTCAAATTTCTGCACTTGCATTCTCAATAGATGCACCTCTTAAAGTGTTATTACTTGACTCAGACTCAGAATTTATCCCAGCAAAACTTGCTAAAGTAAACAAAAATGAAACTCCAGTAAATGGATATATCATGACTGGTGTACTAGTTGGACTTCTAATCATAATTCCTGCTCTAGGCATAGGAAATATGAATGAACTTTTCAAATGGTTACTAAACTTAAACTCTGTAG
>JAISUA010000207.1 GCA_031272305.1 Clostridioides sp. | reverse complement strand
AAATATAAAAGTTCTATAACGAGGTTTTCTAACTTCAAACCAAGCGTAAAATTTCTATAACGAAAACTATACGTTCTCTATTCCATTTTATTAACTTATAATTTAATTCTAGTTTTAATTATTAAAATATTATTTTTTTGACAGAAATCCTGTTAGTGGTGATGAAGCGTTTGCAAATTCTGATACTGCTCCTGTTTTTGCAAGGAATGCTTCTCTTCCTCCTTCTACTGCTAATCTAAAAGCATGTGCCATTTTAACAGGATCTCCTGCACTTGCTATCGCAGTATTTACTAATACTGCTGCTGCCCCCATTTCCATTGCTTCCATTGCTTGAGATGGTTTGCCTATACCTGCATCTACAATGATTGGTATATCAAGTTCATCTATCATTATTTTTATTAATTCCTTTGTTTGAAGTCCTCTATTAGAACCTATAGGTGCTCCAAGTGGCATAACAGCTGCTGCACCTGCTTCTATAAGTCTTCTTCCTGCATAAAGATCCGGTGTCATATAAGGAAGTACTACAAATCCTTCTTGTGAAAGTATTTTAGTAGCCTTTATTGTTTCTTCATTGTCAGGTAGAAGATATCTTGTATCTGAAATTACTTCTATCTTTATGAAATCTCCACATCCCATTTTTTTTGATATTCTTGCTATTCTAACTGCTTCTTCTGCGTTTGTAGCTCCAGAAGTGTTAGGCAAAATTGTTATGTCTTTTGGAATATAAGATAAAATATTTTCATTTTGGTTTTCAAGGTCTACTCTTCTAAGTGCCATTGTAATTATTTGACTTCCACTTGATTCGATAACATCTGGAATTATTTTATTAGAACCATATTTTCCTGTTCCAACTAACAATCTACTATTGAACTTATGTCCTCCTAAAACTAACTTATCCATAATTTCCTCCTACTTTTCTATCAATATTTTCATAGTTATATTTGCAGCGTGATTTGCACATATTGCAACTCTAGGAGCCATCAATCCTTCTCCTTCTTTCGCTTCTTTTTCCATATCGCCACATATAAAGAACTTCTTTTTCATCTGTTTTGTCTGTATTAAATTTGAATCATAATATCCAGCCATTCCTGAACATGCAACTAAATATTTTTCTTTGTGATTAGCTAGAACATAATTACATAATATAGCCTTACTTGCAGGATTATCAAACGCTTCAATAATCACATCGCTATATTCAAAATATTTGTCGATCTGCTTTAGACTCTCTTTATCAACAAACATATCCAGAACTTCAACCTCAACATATGGATTTATTTTTTTTATCATATCTTTTATTGCTTGCGTTTTCTTCTTTCCTATATCTTCTACAAAATACTGTTGTCTATTTAAATTCGATGGCTCTACAACATCGTAATCAATAAGTATTAGTCTGCAAACACCTACTCTTGCAAGTGATATAGCAATATTTGAACCCAATCCGCCAAGACCAAATATAATTACAGTTGACTTAGACAATTTTGAATATACATTTGGAGTGTGTCTTGCTATGAGAAGATTTTTTAATTCTTCTTTCGAAGGCACTACTCCTTTTTGTATAAAAGTAATTCTGTCATTTTCTTTTAAAATGTACTTTGACTTTTTTATTTCTGTCAATTTTTTCTCTAAATTTTCTTGACTCAATACTTGATTCTCGTTTTCTATTTGACTTGTTTTTTCTTTTTCTAATTCACTTGTGTTTTCTTTTTCTGTTTCACTTGATTTTTCTTTTTCTAATTCATTTGATTTTTCTTTTTCTAATTCACTTGATTTTTCTTTTTCTAATTTATTTGTGTTTTCTTTTTCTGTTTCACTTGATTTTTCTTCTTCTAATTCATTCAAGTTTACAGGAAATCCGTTTAAAATAATTACATCACTTTTTGGTGCTACCTCGTTTTTTAAGTCGTTTATACTCTTATTCTCTGATACGTATTTTTCGATTTCATTTACGAATATCTTCACTTAAAGCCCTCCTATTTAAACTTACAACATTGATTCTAGCCTCCACCGACAAAGCTAATTATTTCTATTTCATCTTCTTTATTTACAATATATTCTTCAAAAACTTCAGGCTCTAGTATTTGGAAATTCACTTCTACTACTACTTTGTTTTTGTCTAAATTATAATTATCAAGTAAATTCAAGATACTCATTTTCTCTTTAAATTCAACTTCTTTTCCATTAACTTTCATTTTTTCACCTCCGTTCTTTCCTTCTTTTAGACTTATTTTTTATTTGTAAATCAAATATATTTTAAATAGAATATAATTCTGACTTAAATTCAACTATTAATTATGAATTATATTCAACTATTGATTGAGTTTGGCTCTAAATTAAGTTCAATTCTTCGTTGTTCAATATCTTTTTAACTGTTCTCATTGAACACATTTTTCCACACATTGTGCAACTATCTTCATTTGCTGGTTTTGATTCTTCCCTATATCTTCTTGCTTTTTCTGGGTCTATAGCAAGTCTGAACATTTCTTCCCAATTAAGATCTGCTCTTGCTTTACTCATTTCATTGTCCCATTCTCTTGCACCTTTTACTCCTTTTGCAATATCACCAGCATGTGCTGCTATTTTTGCTGCTATAATTCCTTCTTTCATATCCTCTAGATTTGGAAGTCTTAGATGTTCTGCTGGCGTTACATAACACAAGAAGTCAACTCCTTTTGAACAAGCAAGAGCTCCTCCTATTGCACTTGTAATATGATCGTATCCAGGTGCAATATCAGTCACTAAAGGTCCAAGTACATAGAATGGTGCTCCATGACAAAGTCTTTTTTCTAATAAAACATTTGCTTCTATCTCATTGATAGCCATATGGCCTGGTCCTTCAATCATTACTTGTACATTTCTTTCCCAAGCTCTTCTTGTAAGTTCTCCAAGATTTACAAGTTCTTGTATTTGAACAGTATCTGTTGCATCTTCTATACAACCAGGTCTGCAAGCATCACCTAAACTCAAAGTGACATCGTATTTTTCGCAAATATCAAGTATTTTATCAAAATTAGTGTAAATAGGATTTTCTTTATTATTTAATTCCATCCATGCAAAAAGAAGTGACCCACCTCTTGAAACTATATGAGTAATTCTTTGATGATTCTTTATTTTTGCACAAACTTCCCTTGTAAGTCCTGCATGAATTGTTATAAAATCAACTCCATCTATAGCATGTTGCTCGATTACTTTTAAAAATTCTTCTTCTGTGATATCTTTTAATTCTTTGTCAAGATATCCAATTGCATCATACATTGGAACAGAACCTATCATTGCAGGTGACATCTCAACAACTTTTTCTCTGAAATCTCTAGTTTTTCCATAGTTGCTAAGATCCATAATAGCTTCTGCTTTCATATCAATAGCAGTCTTTACTTTTTCAAGTTCCATATCGATGTTTTTACAGTCTTTTGAAATTCCAAGATTGACATTTATTTTTGTTCTTAGTCCTGCTCCTACGCCTTCAGCACTAAGTGATGTATGATTTTTATTTGCTGGAATAACAACTTGTCCTCTAGCAATCAAATCTCTAAGAACTTCAACATCCATATCTTCTTTCGCTGATACAATCTCCATTTCTAAAGTTATGATTCCTTTTTTTGCTGCATCCATTTGAGTCGTGTAATTACACATAAACAATTCCCTCCACCAATAAATAATTTTTTACTTACTAATTTTTACTTACTATTTTTTTCTTGCTGATTTTTTGATAGTGTAAAATATTTTGTATAAACTTTTTATCAATATTTTGAAAAACTACGTGTGTATAACAAAAATGAAAGGTTACACAAAAATATTGACACTGTCAATTTTTTCTTGATAATTTTTTACTTATGTTTGCATATTCTTCAATAAAAAAAGTGCTTACCTTTTCAAGATAGCACTTTAAGAATCCAATTTATTTTTTATCAAATGCTTACAATTTTCATAAAACATTTACATGTCATACGTGTAAAAATATTTTTTCATATAATTCTTTTTTAGCATTTGATTGTTATCAGCTTCCCTTCGCAAGCATTATCTTGAGCAGGTTATTAGGGTTTGAAAGTTATGGCTTTTCTCTCAGCTAACCAATTTTAGCGCCCCTAGCTATTATTAAGTTTTTTTCGAAAAATTTAATTCAAGATTTTTAAATAATTTAATATTTTTTTAAATCTAATTTTGTATTTTTCTTTTTCCATTTACAAACATAGTCTAACATAAATATTTTTTTTATACAAGAAAATATTTTCTAATTTTCTATTGAAATTATTTTATAATTTAATTGTAATTTATGTTGTATTTATTTTTTTATTTCCTGTTTTACTTATTATTAAGTTTTTTATATAATTATATTTTAATATAATTTTTATTTTTTGTATTTCTCGACTTATTTGTACAAGAATTGACAGTATTAAAATTATTTTTTTTA
>JAISUA010000206.1 GCA_031272305.1 Clostridioides sp. | reverse complement strand
AAACTACTACAGCCATTAAACATTCCTATCATATATTCTACGTTTGATGTATTAAATTTCTCACCAAAAGACAGTGTTGATAAATTAGAACAATTACCAAACATACCTCTCATCTCAGTTACTTCTGATGTATTAAAATTGCTTAAATCTAACTCTGATAAACTACTACAATCTAAAAACATCATACTCATAGTTTCAACTTTTGATGTATCAAATTTATCACCAAACGTTAGTGTTTTCAAATTAGAACAATACAAAAACATGCCTCTCATATCGGTTACTTCTGATGTATTAAAATTGCTTAAATCTAACTCTGATAAGCTACTGCAATCATAAAACATCAAATTCATATTTTTCACTTTACTTGTATTGAATTTATCGCCTAAAGATAATGTTGACAAATTAGCACAACTATAAAACATACTATCCATATTTTCCACTTTACTCGTATTAAAATTACTTAAATCTAATTCTTTCAAACGAGTACAAGAATAAAATATACCTTCCATATTTTTTACTTTATCTACTGATAAGTTAGTTAAATCTATACTACAGTCTTTTTCAGTATTTCTAAAATAATTTTTAAATAAATAACTTGAGTTTTCATTTGCCTCAACTTCGCCAACAAATATAATTTTCGTAATAGCTTTCTGATAATTTGATATAATTGATTCCCAAGCAGGTCTAATATTAAGTTGATTTGTTTCTGATAATCTTTGTTTTTCTTTCTCTTTCCCTATTGTCAAAGTGCCTGTCTCTTCATCAAAACTCCAATCTACGCTATTTCCTTGGTTATCAGACCAAGTAGCTGAAATCACCTCAGCATTTACAACTTTGGAATCATCAAATGAATACGTTATTGCTAATCCTAAAAATATTGCGAATACTAAGATAATTCTCTTTGATAAATTTTTTTTAAAAAAATTAAAAACTTCTACTAGTAAAATTTCTTTCATAACTTTCATCGTGATCTTTAATTTTTTCATAGTTAATATTCTCCATTCTAATATCTAATGTTCTTCATTCTAATAGAAATTTTTTACCAAATTCTTCCTCTCGATATAATATATTTGATATTATATTTCTAAATTCTACCCCTTTCACTCAATATAATAAGTTGAATTAACTAAAATATTTTTCTACATATTCTTTTATTTCTTCTGAATTAGTCATATTTAAAATTTTCATAACCATTACGTCTATTTCATATTCTTTTAAACTTTTAATTTTTTCTCTATAGTTTTCAGATATTTTAAATATTTTCATTAATAAAATTTTTGTCAATAAATCTTGTTTACCTTCTATTTTTCCATCATTAAAAATACTTTGTTCGATATTAGCCACTTTAATAACCTCCTCTATTTTTTCTAATAATTTACTATACTTATGATTTTGCTTTTGCTTTTGCTTTTGCTTTTGCTTTTGCTTTTGCTTTTGCTTATATTATACAATTTTATTTGTTCAACGTGAACTCTAGTTTTTATAATTTTATATTTTTTATCAATTAGTTGGATATTTTAAAAAATCATAAGATGTTTTCTTATGTCTGTATATTCAAACAGTAAAGTTTATATCTGTGTATTTAAACAATAAAAACGTGTATATTTTTTAATATACACATTTTTACTGTTTGTATTGAATTTTGTAATAAATCATTTGATTTAATTTTACAATGCTACTTTAATTTCACTTCACTGTATTTTTGACTTATCTTCAATACTATTTAGTATCTATCAGAATCTGCAAGTACTTTGTATTTTTATTTAGTTTGAACTTTAGTATTTTTATTTATTCTGCACTTTATTGCAATTTAGGTATTATTTTTATTTCAAGCTACTATATTTTTGACTTATTTGTACTGCTGTTTCGTATCTGTCAGTTCCTGCAAGTCTCTCTATTGTAACCTCATTCAAAACATTTGTTTTCAACACATCTTCAATTTCTTTAGCTACTGCATTTGTTCCACCTGCTATTGTTATTTTTGATATAGACCAGTCTTTTAATGCACTTTGAGTTATTTTGTTTAGAGATTTTTGTTCTGTTAAAAGTATAGGTATTTTATAGTATCCTGCAAGTGAACTCACTGTAAGTGTATCTGGAAAATTTGTTCCGTCTACAAGTATAGCTTGTTCTATTATTTTTGAAGAAGTTATTGAGTTTGTATTTTCAGCGTTTTCTAAAAGAGATATTAGTTTTTCTCCTATAAGTTTCGCTGTTTCGTATCTGTCTTCTCCACCAATTCTTTCAACTTCTATTGAACTTCCTGATGAATTTTCACCTTTTGACGATGTTTTTTCTATATTTTTTGATATATCTATATCTGATAAATTTTTTATACTTTCTGATGTAGTTACATTTGATAATTCACTTTCTGATATAGATATATTTCTGATAGTATCTTCAACTTTTTGAGATACTGCTTGTTCTTTTCCTATTATTGTGACATTTGTTATTCCCCAATTTTTTAGTGCATTTTGAGTGTCTTGGTTCAAAGTTTCTGTCTGTGTCAATAGTATTGGAGTATTTGTATATTCTGCTAAGCTTGTTACACTCATTGCATCTGGAAAATTTGTACCTACTGCAAGAATTATGCTATTTAAATTTGAATCGCTTGCTACTTTTGCACTTTCTAAACTTTGATCATCTGAAACTAACTTTCTTACTTCTTCGCCAACTTTTATAGCTGTCTGATACCTATCTTCACCCCAAATTCTTGATACCTTCACTCCACTGATTTCTTTTTCTAGTTGTGTCACAACAGAATTAGATACTACTTGATTTCCACCTACTATAATAATTTCTGTAGAACCCAATCTTTTGATTTCGTTAAGTGTTGTAGTATCTACAAAATCTTTTTTTGATAGCAAAATTGGTGCATTTTTTAAATTCGCAAGCACTGATGATGTCAGTGTATCTGGATAGGCATTTCCATTTGCTAGTATCACTGTTTTATATTGTGATTCTTCTGAACTTTCTACTTCTTCATTTGAAGAACTTGATTTTTTCGACCAAATCGCATAAAGTGATATATCATCTAAAGACTCTATCTTTGTTTCATTTATTTTCGTCTTCTTTTTACTATCTGCATCTTGCTTTGAACTTGCCCATCCTTTAAATATATAACCTTCTCTTTTTGGCGTAGTTATTTTTGATAAATCAATCGTTTGACCATATCTTACTTTTAATATGTCAGTTTGTGTATTGTCTGTTGTGTCATTCATATTTATCTTGATAGTTACTGGTTGTCCTTGCCAAACATATGTTATTGTAGTATTCTTGATAGAATGTGCTTCTATAAGTTCTGCTCCTGTATTGTAAGTATCACCTTCTTGATTAGCTTCATCTACCCATACTCCAGTATAATATTGTAGATCCATTGTTACATTTAAACTTACATCATTTGCTTGTTCTGAACTAATGGATTTAAATGTATTTTCCCCCAACGTTATAGACTTAA
>JAISUA010000178.1 GCA_031272305.1 Clostridioides sp. | reverse complement strand
GTAAAATGATAATGAAAGATACTCTTGATTCATTAAATTTGAAAGGTAAAATGATAATGAAAGATACTCTTGATTCAAATAATAAATTTCTTGATTTAGATAATTCATTTAATTTGAATAAAAATTTGATTAGAAAAAATATTATATCTAAGAGAAATTTACTTGACGAAGAATTTATCATGCTTAATTCTAAAATAATAGCTGAAAAATTTTTTTCAATTCTCGTAACTATCTGTGAAAAAAATTGTAATTTTATTAACATTATGCTGTATATGGATTTCAAAAATGAAGTTAAAACAGACTTTCTAATAAAAAATTTACTAGAAAAAAATATATTTCTTTCTAAGATAACTTCAAATATTGAAGATATGAATATTGCTCAAAATAAGTTTTTCAATTTATATAAAAATACTTCACTTTCTCAACCAGTTTCAAATATTGAAAGTATTAATATTACTCAAAATAAAATATTTAATTTAGAAAAAAATATCAGAATCTTTGCTCCTGTTACAAATACTAAAGACAAAACTATGGTTGCAACCGAGATTTTTGATTTAGAAAATTCAATCCAAATTGGAGCATATGGAATTAGAGAACCTAAAGCAGGAAGTTCTACTATATCTCCACAAGAGCTTGATATTGTAATCGTTCCTGCAGTTGCATTCGATAAAAAATTAAACCGACTTGGATATGGTGGAGGCTATTACGATAGATTTCTTCAAAAAATAAATAAAAATACTCTTGTAATAGGAATCTGTTTTGATTTTCAAATAATCGATAACCTTCCTACTAAAGAGCACGACATAAAAATGGATTTAATAATAAGCGAAAAAAGAATCATTTCTAAGAATTTGTAAAAATTGCTGTAAAAACAAGATTCAAAAAACCTGTAGAAATGATTCTTTTACAAATTTTGATAATACAAAAAACATATAATTTAATTGAACAACTTCTCATAAGAAGACTTATTAGAATTTCTAATTTAGTATTTCTTTATATTTGAATACTTTGCTAAATGCTTTTAAGAACATATACATTATCACTGTGTTTATTACTAGCATGATGCAATTTTTCGGAAGTCTTGCCATCAACATAACGAAATAAGGTGTTTTGTACAAGAAACTAAGCCAAAATGTATTCAGGAAAAGAGATACTAAAAATTCTACTAATCCTGCACAAATCACTCTAAATACTGTGATTTGTGATTTATGAAATATAAGTCCAAAACACATTCCCATGAATGCGTAACTTAGTGTAAGACCTGGCAAAAATGACCCCCATTGTCCAGTTATCATAACACTCAAAATATCTCCCACTATTGCTATTGTCATAGCCATAACAGGTCCACCTACAAACCCTGCTATAGCCAGCACCAAAAATCCAAATCTAATCTGAATCATTTGCGTAATTGGAAGATTAAAATAGTAAGTGATCAGATAAAGTGAAATAAATATTCCACACATTGTGATTTGTCTAGTGCTAATTTTAAATTTAGACCTTGATTTTTTTTCTTTTTTTATCATTGATTCTGTTTGCTGTCTCGACTTTGAATTCGATTCATTTATGTTTTTTGACATAAAAAATACACCTCCATATATTTTTAAATTGATTTGAATTAGCAAACTTATAAATACATTTCAAAATAAATTCAAACTATACTTAAGAATTTTATTTTGAAATATTTTATATTCACTAACTTCCCCATCAATTTTGTGCTACAAAAACGAGGTGTGATATACCTTTATTATGCAGCAACGGGATGCAAAGAATATACCGCAAGCAACTGCTTTTCGTTTCAGTGACAACTCCCCGTCCACCAAACACTTAACGCATATCCTCTTACTTTGCTTTTTTAAAACTTGCATAAATATTTTTTTTAATTTGCATAAATATTTTTTATAAAACTTGAAGTAAATTATACTTAAAAAATCTACAAGTCTTACATAACCACTATTATGAGAAGCGTATATGAAGAAAAACGGAGTTTTTCACACTTCGAACCAAGTAGGAAAGTTCGCTAACGAAAATCATAGATTTTCTAGCTCACTTTTTTCTAGACTTATTTCCTTTATTTTATTTCAAATAGTGATAAGTCTTATTATATCTTTATTTTTGACAAAAAACAAGTCATTTCATAAATAAAATCCTAGAGTTATTAACAACTTTAGGATTTTAAATTTATTATATTTTCTTAATTTCCATATATATTACTTCAACAAGGAATGCTTTAAGACTCTTATAAAAGGTATTTTTTAGTTTTCACTTGCATAGGTTACTCCAACTCAGCTATTTTCTTAGCAACTGAATCTGTAATTTTTTAGTTTTCACTTGCATAGATTACTTCCGCCTCAAATGTTATACTACCTGCATACTGTCCTGCATACACTGGTGTTCCTGTTATATATACATCTATACCTTGATTAACCGGTGTTGAAGACGCATTCTCTGCACTAAGTTCTGAGATTATTCCTCCATTGCTTATGACTGTTTCTTCTCCTGCTAATTTCAATGTATAGTTTAGAGTTGTTCCTTCCAAAGTCAAAACGTTGCTATTATTTTCCGATAATTTTATATTTACCTTACTTCCTTTTGGAATTGTTCTCTCTCCTTTTTCATTATTCCAAGCTGATATTGATACACTTCCACTTACTTGAGGTGATGTATCAGTATCAGTATCAGTAGCAGAAAGGCTAGTTGGAATAGTCACAGTATATATTGGCGATTCATAACCGTACCACAAAACTTTCAATGCGAAGTTACCGTTTTCGTCAAGATTACTCTTAAACGCATTGAACAAATCCAATGCATCATCAAATTCTGCTCCATCTACGACTGAATCTGAACCTTTTGTGAAGTCTGTATCTTCATCGTCTATCTTTTGTGCTTGTTGTGCAGTGTATCCAATCCTTGAGAACGTTGGATAGATTAGTTCACTGTTATATACTTGTGCCTCATCTTTCTTGAACCATATACTGCTTTCTAACTCTCTTGTATATCCATCAGAACCTACGGACTCATCTCTAAAAGACATATTTCCATCAGCTTTGACTCTTATGTTGTAAGTTGTTGGTACAAGCAAAACTTTCAGTTCACTTGATGCAAAACTTGTATTTGTAGCAGGTATTCTAGCAAAGTACACTCCTGAGAAAAGACCATTTTTCGAAGTACTACCAGTACCACTATAACTTCCATTCTCATTTCTAATATCTATTGCACCAGTGCTAGATATACTTCCATTGCCTGCAAGATATATACTTTCTCCTACTAAGTTAAGTGTTGGTTTCGCTGGTCTAGTATAGGTAAACTCAGCTTCATCACTTTCTGGATAATTACCACTTGCTTTCGTACTAGCCTTTAATTTTAATTCGTCAACTACAAAATAAGATGTCAAGCTAGTATTGTCGCTTAGTGGCGTATTATTTGATTTTACGTTATATAGATTACTTACACTCTTTAGTAATTCACTATAATAATCTACAAAAGAATCTTTATTAGTTGGTTTTGCTTGACATGTCCAGAACGTACACGATGTTTCACTACTAGCATTATGATTGTTATCACCTTCTACTCTTGCAAGAACAGTATATGTTGTCGCTGGTGTCAAATTACTTATAGTTATACGCTTAACAACTTGACCTGCTGATGTATAACTACTAGAAGATGCTGAAAAACTACTTACTGTATTCCAATTCATACCACCGTCAGTAGATATCTCTAACGTATTCGTAGTAATAACATCTTGATCTATAGCCACATCGAAACTCAAACTATTAGCAGTCACTGTATATTCTAGTCCATCTCCATCTGTACCACTTGATGTCTGGGTAGCCTGTGTTGCTATTTTAGGAGCTGACCAATCTATGCGAATGACATTCAATTTGATTTTTAGTGACAGATCTACAACATTAGAACTCATAACATCATCATCTGCATAGCGTAGAGGCAATGTTGTCTCATACAATCCTACAGGAGTTTCGTTGATATTATTCACACCAAAAGTTGGACTATAAGCACCATTTTCCATATTACCTAGTGCAACAAGCAAGCTAGTATTAGTCGTATTTCGATTTACAAGTTGTGTTCCACTATCACTTCCTAGTAGATTTGCAAAATCACTAACATCAATTCCATCTGAACCATAGTCATAGATATTTTCATTAGTCAAACTAAAGATATTTTTACCATCAAAATCAAGTACACTAGAAGTATCATATGTTCCATCAATATAATAATCATTAGTATCACTGATATTTTGAATATTAGCTATTTTAGTGATAACATCTACAAGTCCTGTAGTTGTACTTGGTCCTAGTTTTCCGTATTCTATATCTCCAAAATCCACTGTCGGAATAACAAATGGAGTAGAGTATTCCAATTCTTTCGAACGTGGACTTGCAACCGTTGCAGAGAAATAAATAGAATAAATATTTCCGTCTGTGTGAGATGTATAGTCAGCACTACTACCTTGACCTATATTCGTAGCTGGCAAACCATTTGATTCCAATGGAGTTCCTTGTTTTGTTGTTCCTGTGACATCTATCTCTTGGTCATAATTATTTTCAAAAGAAATAGTAGTACCAGAGATATTTATATTTATTTTATCTGATCCAACTTCTGGAGCATCTGGTCTTTTCAGAATCGTAAACGGATTTGATATCTTACCTTTGAAGCTCGTATTTGCTATGGCAGATAGTCTTACTTTTATAGGTAGATCTATATTTCCTGTCCAACCTATATCTGTAAATGAAAGTGCCCCCATAGCTCCAATGCTCGATTGACTATTGAAGTTATCCTTACTTACTAAAATTTTCTTAGTCAAATTATTTGATATTTCTTCGTTTATATAATCAACATTGACATCTTCATTTCTATGCTCTACTATGATAGCATCTGGACGGTTTGGAATAGTAAGTGTTCTCAGTGTAGCAATAGTTGTTTCTTGATCTACTATATGTTTTCTATATTCCAAAGTCGCATTAGCATCGAAATCAATATCATCTAGTGCAGATGTCAAACTGATAGGCGAACTATTTGAGCCCTGTAGAAATTCTGTATCGCTACCAAGATTGACATCATAATTACTGCCAACTTTTGCATGATAGTCAATGTTTCCTAAAGTGTCATAACCACCATCTGAATCACGAATAAGAGTTTCATTGATATAATCTATCTTGAGCAATTCTGGTGCACAAAGTGCAGTAAGTGGTGTAGTATAGACATCGTCTATTTTGAGAAGTACCATACAATCTTTTCCTGTAGGTATAGTCAAGGTAGCCGTAGATTTTCCATTTAAAGACACTGTCGAATATACTCCTCCTACAGGTCCTTTCGAGCCATCATAGCAAATAGCTGTGATTCCACTTGCAAAAGTTGTACCCATTCTGTAAGAACTATCGTAGGTAATCGTCAGTGTATCATTTGGTGCACCTATTGAACGTGTAAGCTCTGTTACTGATAATGATAAATAATCTGCCATCTTATTAATCTCTACTTGTGTAGCTATCAACACAGGATCATTTATAGCAAAACCATCTGGTATGGTGTCTCCTGACTTGTAGACTTCTGTTGGAGAATAGGTCGCGTCCTCATAGTCGAAGGTCAAAAATGTCTGAGGCTTAGTGACTACATAGAACTTGGTCGTTTGACTATCTAGTGTTAATTCGTCAAATATCACTTGACCATCTTCGTTTGGAGCTACCCATACTTTAACAACATCCTTTTCATCTGTATCAGGTTTTCCGTTTGTTTCTTTCAAAAGTGCATAGTAATTATTTTCTGCAGCGTTATTTATTACAACACGACCTTTTATTTCACCTTTACTATTTTTATAACTACTA
>JAISUA010000108.1 GCA_031272305.1 Clostridioides sp. | reverse complement strand
CGAGGTTTTTCTTTGTTTTATAGTTTTGTTTTATAGTTTTGTTTTGTAATTTCATTTTTTGTTTTGTCTTACAATTTCGTTTTTTATTTTTTACTTTTCAAACTTGCCTTAGGTTTTACAACTTTATTTTACAATCTTCTTTTACAGTTTTATTATTGTTTTATTATTGTTTTATTATTGTTTTATTATTGTTTTATTTATAGTTTCTGCTTTTGTATTCTATTTCTTCTATTCCATCTAATTTATTTAATTTAAGTGCCATATAGAAAAAATATCCTGACAATAGATTTCCTATATCGAACACTTCGTTTTGTACTTTATTACCCTCATACTCACCTTCATAATCATCGAATTTACATTTATTTTTGCTATTTGAATTAAGATGAGTAGAATTTATATTCGACTCGATATCGACTTTTATATTTGGCTCAATGTAAACTTCCTTTTCATTATTTGATTTTAAATTTATATTCGACTCAACGTCAACTTTCTTTTCATTATCTGATTTTAGATTGATTGCATTGTATTCTATCCTATACATTAATCTTACAAGGCCTTTCATTTCAGTCCTTATTATATGTGCAAGGCTTGCTCTTTTAGATCCAGCAGGAAGTACGAAAAGTCTGCCTTCTACATAAGTTTCTTCTTGCAACTGTGTCGTTTTTGTTATAAGCCAATCTATTTCTTCTTGTGTAATAGTAAGATGTGTTCTCATTGTTGGATTTAAATTATATATCAATTCGTCGATTTTTAAAAGTTCTTCTTTGATATCTGTTTCATTGCACATTGATGCTAGCAATCCTACCATACTTGATATTTTATCTGTAAGAATTTCAAAATCACATCTCAAATCATTCGGCTCATCACTCAAAAAAGGATATGCTTCGTAAGGATAAGGACTTCTGTAAATTTTGTTCACTAAAATCATCCTCTCTTTTCCTTGATATTTCTATAATTTTATTTCACACTATAGTTTCATATTTTACTTTCATTCTATAGTTTCATATTTTACTTTCATTCTATAGCTTCATATTTTACTTTCATTCTATAGCTTCATATTTTATTTTCATTCTAAAATTCTATCTTTTTATTTCATTCCATATTTTATCATTTTTCTGCATATAAGAAAGCACGTCCAAATCGTAGATTCCTTCTAAAAATTCTCCTGATACAATATTTTTGAAATTTCCAAATCCTCTTATATCTCCATCTTTTAAGAACATCACTTTTTCTGTAAATGAAAGTGCTAGATTTATATCATGAAATACACCTATAATTATATGTTCTTTGTCCTCAGAAAACTTTCTCAAATAGTCAAGTAATTCTATTTGATGTTTTATATCCATATGATTATTTGGTTCGTCTAAAAGTATTATTTGAGGATCTTGTGCCAAAGTTCTAGCTAAGTATACTCTTTGAAGTTGACCTCCTGAAAGCGTGTTTATAGGTCTATTTCTCAAATCTTCAAGTCCTGTGTATTCAAGACAGTGTTCAACGAATTCTTTATCTGTTTTCGAAGGACTTGAAAAAAACGAATTTTTAATCTTATGATATCTACCCATCATCACTATTTCAAATACTGTATATGGAAAATAAACCGTTGATATTTGACTCATAAGAGCTATTTTCGATGCAATTTCACTGCGTTTCATTGATTTGATAGACTTATCATCTAATGTTACTTCACCTGAAAACTCCACCAAATTTGATATAGATCTAAGGAGAGTTGTCTTTCCGCAACCATTTGGACCAAGTATACTTAAATTTTCTCCCTTATTAATTTGAAAAGAAATATTTCTAAGGACTTGAAAATCTCCATAACCTGCCGATAAATTTTTTATTTTTAACATATGCCCCTCCTTCCTTTATCAAATTCTCTAATAGTATCAAAGTTGTTTATGAGATTTCGCTACTATTAAACTTCGATTTTTTTAAGTGTTTAGAAAACTCTCATACGAACGTTTTTATTAGCTATTTTTTTCTTCCAAAGTATATATACGCAAAGAAAGGTGCTCCTATCAGCGATGTTATTGCACCTACTGGAAGTCCTCTAGGTGCTAGTAATGTTCGTGAAAATAAATCAGCCAAAACCATTAGACATCCACCTAATATGAAAGACATTGGAACAACCCATTTATGCGATGAACCAAAAAATTTTCTAACAACATGTGGAGCTATTAAATCGACAAAACCTATTGTTCCTACAAGCGATACAGCACTACCTGTTAGAAATGCAGCTATTACAATCAAAGTTGTCTTGACCTTTTTCACTTCTACTCCTATTGAAAGTGCTTCTTCCTCACCAAGTGTGACCGTATCCATCTCTCTTGAATATTTCAAAAGAAAAACAACTCCTATAATACAAACAGTAACTATTATCAATATTTTTTCCCAATTACTTCCTGAAAAACTCCCCAACTGCCAAAATACTAGTTGTTCTAAATGTTCTTGCGACAATGTTGTCACAAGTGTAAGAATTGAATTTACAAAAAGTGAAAGTACCATTCCAACAAGTATTATTGTTTGATTCTCCATATTGCGGTCAAATTTTAGGCTTAGCTTCATAGCAAATAATACTGTAGCAAGTCCAAATATAAAACCTACAATTGGAAGAGTTAATTGATTTACAAATGGAATTGTTATTCCACTTATTATGACTATAGCAGCTCCAAGAGAAGCCCCTGATGATACACCTAATGTATACGATGATGCCAGAGGATTTCTTAGTACAGATTGCATAACCACTCCACTCATTCCAAGAGCTCCACCAACAGCGAAAGCCATTATCACTCTAGGAAATCTTATATTCCATATGATCGAAACATTCACATCTGTGATATTCTTCTCTAATGAAGTTCCTATTGTTTTGTTTAGTAAAATATTTATAACATCTGAAAATGAAATTCCTGCACTTCCTACTGTTACTCCAGCAAATAAAATGAAAATACTAATAACCAAACAAATCATCAACTTGTATTTCTTTCTTCCTAAATAATTTACTTTTTCGATCATCGTCTCTTTTTGTTTAGATACATTCATTTCTTTTTTTCTAATCACATTTATTCTGTTTTTAGCATTAATATTTACCTTATCGTTTATATTATTTATTTCTTTTTTACTAACCACATTTATTTCGTTTTTAGCATTAATATTTGCCTCATTATTTATTTCTTTTTTAGCGTTAAGAATGTTTTTTTCTATATTTTTATTATTTGATGTCTTTATATTCATCAGGATACACTGCCTTTGCCATTTCTTTAAGTGCTTTTACAATGTTTTGATTAGGCAGAGAACTAGCTCCATTATCTATAAAATATACTGCTTTGTTTTTTACTGCAGTTACATTTTCCCATCCTTTTCTTTCTAATATTTCTTTGACTGCATCAGCATTATAAGTTACATTAGTAAGTATAACATCAGGATTTGATTTTACAGCTGCTTCTTCTTCAACAGGTAACCAGCCTGTTTGATCACCCAAAACATTTTCTGCACCTATTATATCTATCATTTCATTTAAAAATACATCTTTACCAAAACTATAGATGTTAGGTAAACTTGCTATTTCAAATAATACAGTTTTCTTATCTTTAATTGTATCTCCTATTTTTTTGATTTCTTCAATATCTTTTTGCATATTTGATACGATTTCATCACCTTTTGCTTTTTCTCCAAAGCAAGATGCTACAAAAGCAATATCATTTTCAATTTCTTTTATAGTTTTTTCAGTAGGTATTTGAACTACTACCACTCCAGATTCTTTTAGTTTTGACATAATATCATTTTGATTGAATACAGCTATATCAGAAACAAACATCACTTGTGATTGTAATGAAAGCAATTTTTCAGTATCCAAATTCATCATGTCAAATTGTGTAACATCTTTTAAACCTTCCACATACAAAGGACTTTGGTTGTCCACTGCAACCAACTTATCTTTTAATCCTAAACTGTCTATCACTTGTGTAGTTGAAGGTGTTAGTGAAATCACTTTGTCTATTTTTTCTGGAAGTTTTATTTCGTTGCCTGCCATATCTTTGCTAGGAAGATTAATACTTGATTCTGTTTGAGTATTGTTACTTTCTGATTCTTGAGTTTTCGAACAACCTGAAAGAACGAATGTCAACATCATCACTATTGCCAATTGACAAGCAAAAAATTTCATTTTTTTACTTGCTTTCTTTTTCGTTGCATCATTAAAAATCTCTGTACTTCTTACATTTAGAACATTTTTTTCTTTTCTCATCATTTTAATAAATTAAGATAATAGACCTGTTTTTTCTAATTGTTTAAAATTAATTCTTTAAATTTTTTGATCTAAATATCTTAATTCTTCCCTCCTTTTTTTGTGAAATGAGATTTATCTACACTTGATTTGAAATCAAGCTAGACGTACTTGAAAAATATATAAATAATTTATGTTCATTTTTGTTAATTTTTTGTTTGCATTTATTTGTATTGAACTAATTATTTATATATTTTTTCATAAAAAAAACTGCTCTCACAAAAGAAAACAGGTTAAATTCATAGAATTTTAAAGACCCCATATCCTGTGAGATAACTTTAAAAAATCACACGCAAGGTATTCCGACTCAGATATCATCATCTTTTTTCGCCTTCCCAAACATTTCAATAAAATTTATCATTTAGTGAATTTGAACTGTTTTAAACAGTAAATATTTAAATATTAGATATTAAAAAACATTAAATATTTAAATATTAGCATTCAACAACTTCTAACTAAATTATAAATAAAATTTAGCGTTCAGTGACTTTAAACTAACTTTGAATAGTTAATCTCAAAAAAGACTCCTTCCACACGGCAACAGGATTGTTTAGGATTTTCACCTAATTCCCTTATCGAGTAATTTTATATTTAGTTGTAACTTTATCCTAACATATATTAATATTCAAATCAATAATGATTTTTATTCTATGAATTGACTTATTATTTTATACTATTTATTATGAGAACTAAATTTTCGTTGAAAAAATGAAAATTTACGTTCGAACCAAATAGGAAAGTTAGCTAACGAAAATCATAGATTTTCTAGCTCACTTTTTTCAAGACTTATTACATTGGTTTTATTTCAACTTCCTATAAGTCTTATTATGAGAACTAAATTTTCGTTGAAAAATGAAAATTTACGTTGGAATATCAAGACTTATTACATTGGTTTTATTTCAACTTCCTATAAGTCTTATTATTTCCACAACATTTTTTGTATTTTTTACCACTTCCGCAAGGACACGGATCATTTCTACCTATTTTATTTTCTTTGACTATTGTCTTTGATTTTTTATATTCTTTTATAACTTTTTTTCTATGGTCTTCTGGAAGTATTTCTTCCCAACCCTTTAATGTATAAAGCCAATTAGCTTCAACCTTAACCATATTAAAAAATAATTTTTCCCAGTCAACTTTTATAGATATTTGTGTATCTGCTTCTATATTTTCAAGATTTATATCTTCTTTTAAACTTTCACTTATTCCATCCATGAATCCCATGAAGAATAATTCCGTTGTATTAAATTTTTTAGCAAGTTCACTTACTGTACCTTCTAAAACATCTTGCTTTGTGTTTAGAATTTCATCGTATATAGCAGCTTCTATTTTTAGATACCCTTCCCAAAATTTAACTTCTTCGTCTTGATTTTCATATTCTCCACTTTCTTTTATCCATTCAGAATATAAACTCATAGTTACCTCCTTTTTATTGCTTTTATCGTTTGTGTTTAGACTTTCCACGAATAAAGTTTTTAATTATTATTTTAAAAATTAGTGCATAATAATTTGTACATATCACACATCTGAACATACAACAACTAACATTTAATTGCTCTTATTTCATCAATTACTGCATAATAATTTGTACATATCACACAACATTAATATTTTATATTGTATCACATATCAAGATTTCTTTTAACCCTTTATTCATAATTTTACTCAATATTACTCAATATAACTTAATATGAAACGAAAAAAAGACTTCGTAAGTTTTTAAATTATAAAACAACTCTCAAAGCCCTTAATCAAATGGAAGATGTATTAAATATTTCAATATATTTTTAAAACTATGGCTTTATATTTTTTATCACTAATATGCTCATTATTAACATTGATAACGAAATAAAAAACATTATCATATTAAATCCTAAATTATATTCTATTTCTAAAAATGTTGAATAAATAAAAAATATCATAGAACTTGCTAATAACCATATAAATGGATTGTCAATCTTTTTATATGCAATAATTTTTTTTATTATTCTAGTACTTGACTTTTTTTCATCTATACACTTCATAATTATAATTATTTTTACAATCATAATAAATGCAAGCAACGTTATTGGCATTGAAATCATAGAAACACATACAGACATTTCCCTACTAACTCTAATTGATTTCTCTGATATAAAAAATGCAGTGTATATAGAATATAACACCATAGTTATGGAAGTCGTAAGTAAATAACGCAAACTATTTTTCAAATAATAACATTCCTTTCTCGAATGATTTTTTGGCTCCAATCCTTACAATCTTTCATAAAAATCAAAAAAAGCTGTAATACTAGTGATTAAAATCGCTAATATAACAGCTTTTATTTGTTCGATTATGTATAAAATTTGTAGAAATAAAATATGCATTCAATATTTTTTTATTTTTTATATTTTTTATTTTAAATATTAGTATCCTCAATTTCTCTTTGAACACTACCTCTTGAGTAGTTTTTAACCGTTCCTAGAATAAGTACAACTGCCATCAAAAGAAGTCCCATAGCAATACTTTTTATCTCAGTTAAATATTTATTCCATTTAATCAACAAAACCAAAGAAATAATTATCTGAATAGCTAATACTATATATGTTTTTTTTCTATACATAACCTTTTCCAGTTCAATAAGAGGTTTGTTCTGATCCTCTACTGGTGACAACAAAAAAACTATTATACTTGAAACTACAACAATCAAACAACATAATAACACACTATTTGGCGAATATCTAATTGCAAGAAGAGCCATTATAAAAACGGTTGTGGAGAAAAAATTACATAAAGACTGAGTTCTCGCGTGATATCCTCCAGCGTACATTCGTAGGGCAAAATACGTTACTATGAAAAATACGGATTCTTTAAACATACCTGATACAACTGCTATCACAACATACAATACTATGTGTGAGAATAATATAAATGCATTTTTTATCCCGTAAATATACACTTCCTTATCCTCTTCCTCAATGATATTTGCTGATATCAAATATTCCGTAAATTCTTCAACTTTTGATTTCATTAAAATTTGCGAAGCTTTTTAACTTGTTTAGGCATCTTTGGTTGATGAAATATCAATGCACAAGCAGAATTGGCATTCATTTCTGCAACTTTTCGTCCAACTGAAGCTATTACTTTTCCGCTTACTTCGTTCTTGATTAATCTATTCATAAATCACCATTCCCCTTTTCAATTCGATGCAAATTTTATTTCTGACTAGATTATACAAACATTTTATTTTTATTTCAAGAAATCGAATGTAACGAACTCCCCTTATGATTGTAACGAACTAAAAAAATTTAAAATTTTTTCTTTTTTTTAATTCCATTTATTTTGTTTTTTTCTTTTTGTAGTTTTTTTTTGTTTTTATTGTATATTATTGTTTTTGTGCTAAATTATTCTTATAGTTAGACATACATCAAAATATTCACACAAAATTCGCTGTCATTGTATTTTATCTGCATTGTTCCATTGTATTTTTCTACTACATTTTTTATTATTTTTAGACCCATACCATGATTTTCAAAATCTTCTTTTCTTGTTAAAATAACATTTTCGTCTCTTTTTACATATCCATCGAACGAATTTTTTATTTTTATTCTAAGTTGACCTTTTGAATGTTCCATCTTCAAATTGATAAATCTATCTCTTGGAATCATTATTACATTTTCTAGTGCATTATCTAATAAATTTCCAAGGCTCATAGAAATATCAAACGACGACATTTCTAAGTCTGCAGGCACAAATACATAGACATCTACATCTATATTATATTTTTGTACGTTTTTTAATTTGTAGTTTATGATACTATCTATATCTAGATTGCCTGAATTTGAATACTGAAAATTATTTGAAGATAGTTCCATAAGTTCGTCCAATTTTTCTAACAAAGCTTCAGTTTTTCCTTCTTTTATACTTGAGCTAATCATCATTAGGTTGTTTTTAAAATCATGTTTCATCATTCTTATATTTTCCAAAGAATCTTCTATGATCTCAATTTGATTTTTATAATACTTGTTTTGTTCATCTTGCAATCTATTGTTTACTTCTGTCATTGTTATCTGCATTATACAATCATACAAATAAAAAATGAGTATAACTATAATAAATATCACTATACAACTTATAGTCAAAATATTTTGAGATACAGGACCTCTTGAAAAAAACATCACAAAGAAAAATATTATCACTATAAAAATAACAGAAAGACTAAACCAATATATACTTGGAAGGAAGTATTCTTTCTTTGCATTTTTAAAGTTTTCAAATTGTATAACACAGTAATAAGATAATATTCTAGCTAAAATAAGACCCATTTCATTGCTATAATACCAATTTTGAAGAAAATTATCTTGGTAAAAATCACTAAACATACCTGCTATACCTTCTATACTCCCAACTAAAACATATATTATTAATATAAATAATATTTTTTTCTTTATTTCTCCCTTGTAAAGCTGTACACACGCAAACAAACCTATTATATTCGTGAACATATTTATGATTGGATTTTTGAATACTAAATTGACAATAGTAATTGCTAAAAAATATCCTACAAAAAAAATAAATTTCACTTTCCACGATACACGACACTTTTCAAAAAATAGCTCTATAAATTTGTAAAATGTATATACCATCACTATATTACATACTACATAGACCACATCATACGAAACTTGCATCAAATCACCCTTTCCAAGTATAGTTTTTTCTATAAACATATTATTGCTATATATGAATATATTTTATCTGTTTATTTATAATACAGTATAAACGTTTTTTATATTTTTTCTCTTTCTTGATATGACAGTTTAAATATTTTTTATACTTCAAAAAAATAAAAATATACCGTAAAAATAAAATTTAGAATAATATTTTTACAATATATACTCAACGTGTCATTTATTATTCAAGCTGAATTTTCGTATACTTTCTCTTCTAGATATGCTTATCATAAGAATATCTCCATTTGACATCTCCACTTTATCGTACTCAAATCGTCTTACATGATGAAAATTTATCAATATGCTTCTATCAATCCTTATAAAAACATCTTGATTGCTTACTTCTGCAATCAAATCATCCATTTTCATATAAAATATATCTTCCTTGTTTATAGATACCATTTTTATTCTTCTAGCTAATTTTTTGAAATAAATAATTTCGGAAGTTGGAATAAAATATACATCTAAATTTTTTTTATATTTAAACAATCCACTTACTTTTTGATTTTTCTTAGTTGAAAGAATAAGAACGTCTATGATTTCATTTTCACTTATAGGTTTGTCTATCAACTTTAGAGCATTAGCTTCAAAAAGTTCTTTGCCATAGTTCTCTATACCTGTTATGAATACTATATCTGTTATGTAGTTATTCGAATTTTTTCTAATGTTTTTTGCTACTTCTGCTCCATTTATTTCCTTCATATCTATATCTAAATATATAAGATTGTAATAATTTCCTTTATTAATTGAATCAAGTAATTTCTCACCAGAATAAAAAGTATCTATTTTTAATTCACAAAAATTCTCATATCCATAATTATCAATAATTTTGCATATTTGAGTACAAACACTTTTATTATCATCGCAAACTGCTATCCTCACAAAATATTCCTCCTATCTACGTAATGCTCAATTACATATTCATTTCTGATCATACTACTTATCCATCTCTGAACATATTGCTATCTTATTCATTACTGAATATATACTAACCTATTTATTTCTAAATGTGCTACTACCTTCTTCTTTACTGAATATAGCACTAATCTATTTATTGCTGAATACGTTACTATTTTTTATTTACGGATACTCTCTCTATTGCGATACTTAACTTTGATGATAAATATTTCTTTTTTCAATTATATTTTAACATAATTCGCTAAAAAAATCTTTTTGTTTAATTTTTTATTTATATATCTTGTATAGTCTTTTTTTTCAATTTTTCGTCTTTTTTTGAAATTATATATATTTTTTTATTTTGAAATATATTTTTGAAATTATATATATTTTTTATTTTGAAATCTATTTTTGAAATTATATATATTTTTTATTTTGAAATCTATTTTGAAATTATATATGTTTTTTATTTTGAAATCTATTTTGAAATTATATATGTTTTTTATTTTGAAATCTATTTTGAACTTACATATCTATTTTTATTTATGTATTTTAAAATCAACTTCTACATATACTTTTATCAGGGGGTGAACCCTTTTATGAATTTAGCAAAAGTACACTATAATAGTGAATCTGTCATTCAAATTTTAAGTACAACTCTAAACGAAATAATCAATGACGAAACAGTTGTCATTTGTATCGGAACAGACAAAGTCATCGGAGATACATTAGGTCCAATCGTCGGAACTATTTTAGAGAAAAACAATTTTATGTACCCTGTTTACGGTACACTTGATAAACCTATACATGCTTTAAATATTTATGAAGCTATTGAACATATAAAAGAAAAACATAAAAATGCAAATTTTCTTGCTATAGATGCTTGCCTTGGAAGTAGAGATAGTATAGGAAATATACAACTCAGAAAAGGTCCTATCCTTCCAGGAAAAGGAGTAGGAAAAACACTCCCTCAAATTGGTGATTTTTCAATAGTTGGCATTGTAGATAAAATCGAAGATAATCGTTGCTTATCCTCTAGTAACATTCGACTTAGTTTTATTTATTCTATAGCTGAAACAATCGCTTCTTCTATACTCGCTTCTGTTAAACTTGAATATAATATTTAAAGGAAGGCACCTCACCGCTGAGATGCCTTCCTTTTTCCCGTTCAATAGCACTAATCACTTTATTAATATCAACTTTATATCAACTTTATATCAACTTTTTTGTAATTCGTTCTAATATAATATTCTAACAA
The DNA here is from genome assembly GCA_031272305.1 of Clostridioides sp. Lineage (GTDB taxonomy): Bacteria > Bacillota > Clostridia > Peptostreptococcales > Peptostreptococcaceae > Metaclostridioides. The sequence goes on along the minus strand of JAISUA010000108.1, from coordinate 1,256 downwards.
CACACAACTATAAAAGGTTTTGAGGATTGTGGATTTCTCATCATCCACAGTATACTATATGCATATATCTACATTTTTGTTCATACTTTTACAAAAAAATTAAATTAAATCTTATTATCGACATATAGATTTATATTCTTTCCAACTATCGACAAATATCTTATCAGTTTAAGTTTTTGTTTATAAGTAAATCTAACTTCTTTCTAGACTTTCTACTTTTTATCGAAGATAACTTCCTATAAGTCTTCTCATTACAAAATACTTTTTTATTTTTTGTTTTCTACAAGTGCAAACATAAGTTCTCCTTTGCACACAAGTTCATCTTCAACATAAGCTTTTGCAGTTGCTTTTCCTATATTTCTTCTTATACTTACTATCTCTGTTTCTAGTCTTAAAGTATCTCCTGGTCTCACTTGTCTTTTGAATCTTACACCATCTATTCCTGCAAATACTCCTAGTTTGCCCTTGTTTTCTTCTAATGACATCATAGCAACAGCTCCTACTTGTGCAAGTGCCTCAACTATCAATACACCTGGCATAAGTGGATATTCTGGAAAATGTCCTTGAAAAAATGGTTCATTTATTGATACATTTTTAATTCCAACTGCTCTTTTTCCTACTTCGAGTTCGATAATCTTGTCCACAAGTAGAAAAGGGTATCTATGTGGAATTATATTTTTTATTTCATCTATGTTTAACATATTATTTCTCCTATTTTACATTAAATATTTCATGACAGTGTTAAGATTTTTATCTGAACTTTTTCTTTCCTAGTACTACTTTTTTCAAAGTATGATATACATCTTACACAAAGGTTTACACTATCTTTTTATTGAGCCACCTGTTTCAAGTATATCTAGCTCTGTAAGTGCTATTCCTGTTCCTTTTGCAACACAACTAAGAGGCTCTTCTGCTATACATACATCTATTCCTGTAGACATTTTTATACTTTCGCCTATTCCATACAACAATGCTCCTCCACCTGTCATCACAATACCTGTTTCTGATATATCTGAAGCAAGTTCCGGAGGTGTTTTCTCAAGTACAGTTCTTGTAGCTACAAGAATTTGTTCTATAGATTCTTTAAGTGCATCAAGGATTTCAAGTGAAGTCACCTCTATAGTTGTAGGAAGTCCTGTTATTAGATTTCTTCCTGTTATTTTTATAGAAATATCATCTTCTCTTGGCACAGCACAACCTATAGTCATTTTTAATTCCAACTGCTCTTTTTCCTACTTCGAGTTCGATAATCTTGT
>JAISUA010000055.1 GCA_031272305.1 Clostridioides sp. | reverse complement strand
TTTAACACTAACTTTTCACCTCACACTTATTCTTTTTAAGTATCCATTATAGCATCTTATTTAGAAAACTTTTTCCAACTTCTCTTTCTTGAACTTCTGTTCGCTCCACTTTTGCTTCTTCAAACTCTGTTTCTTCAACTCCTATTTGCTCCTCTTTTACTTCTTCAACTTCTAGATATTCAAGCACTGTCGCACCTATATCCGCGAAACTTTCTCTTATTCCTAGATTTACACCTTGCTTTAGTTTTTTCCCGTAAACTAACACCGGAATGTATTCTCTAGTGTGATCTGTCCCTTTAAAAGTTGGATCATTGCCATGATCAGAATTTATAATAAGGATATCATCTTCACTCATTACTTCTATTATTTCTGGAATTTTTTTATCAAACTCTTCCAATGCTTTAGCATAGCCTTCTACATCTCGTCTATGCCCAAATTTCGAATCAAAATCAACTAAATTCGTAAAAATAACACCAAAGTTATTTTCAGCATTGTATGATCTTTTTATTTCTTCAATTGTCTTATCAATTCCATCCAAATTAGATTTTGTATGAATAGATTTAGTTATTCCTTTTCCATTGAAAATATCTTCTATCTTTCCAATAGCTATCACTTCTTGTCCTGATTCTTTGATTTTATCCAAAACTGTTTGTTCAAATGGATCCACAGAAAAATCTCTTCTATTTGCAGTCCTTTCAAACTCACCTTTTCTATTTCCAACAAATGGTCTTGCTATCACTCTAGCTATTTGATTATCATTTATCAATAGTTCTCTTGCTATTTTACAAATTTTATATAATTCATCGAGTGGTACAATTTCTTCGTTAGCTGCTATTTGAAAAACACTATCTGCAGAAGTATACACTATTAAATCTCCTGTTTCTATATGTTTTTCTCCAAGCTCATCTAAAATCACTGTACCTGAAGCTACTTTGTTTCCAATTACATTTCTTCCTGTTCTTTTTTCAAATTCTTTTATTATTTCTTCAGGAAATCCGTCTGGAAAAGTTTTAAATGATTTCTTAACTATCAGTCCTGTCATTTCCCAATGTCCTGTAGTTGTATCTTTTCCATTCGAAAGCTCTTTACATTTTCCATAACATCCTCTAGGAATACGATCATAAGAATTATCTTCTTTACATTCTTTACGATCTTTATATGCTTTACGTTCTTTGCACTCTTTGTATTCTTTACGGTCTTTACATTCTTTATGTTCTTTAGATATTGATATTTTTGTATCTATTTGCAAATTTTTATATGTTTGCAAATATTCTTTTATTCTATCATTTATTCCATCGATATTTCCTATTCCTAACTTCATTAAATTCGGAATTTTTATATTTGGCACATTTTCAACAATATGTCCTAAAGTATCTGCTCCATTATCTCCAAAATTTTTGGCATCGGGAGCTTGACCGATGCCTACACTATCTATTACTATCCAAATTATTCTTTTCATAAAACAAGCCCCTTCTAGAAAATTTCTAATGTTTACAATATAAAATACTTAAAAATACACGTTCCTATAGCATTTACTGCTGTCTGAAATACTAGACAAAAGCTCGCTATTGCAAATGCTGATTTGATATAATTTCCTACCAAATATGATACTCTCATTCTGCTAGGTCTTGTAAACTGTACAATTATTTTTTTGACATAATTCAAAGACAAGACCAAAAGTAATACTATGCAAGGTATAAATATCAAATTTTTTATCAACATCAATGCTATTAAATTTGCACTATTTATTTTTAAGGTAATAATCATAGTATTTATAGTGTATCCAATAGACACTCCTTTGAACAAAAATATAGCGACAGCTACAGGCAATGTAACTACAAACAAACTTGATATCGACACCAATCCAATAAAAATCAAATCTGACTTCACATTTGCAGATACTACCGATAAAATATTGATATCACTATTATAGAAATCGATTGCAGGAGTGAGTTTGTCTAATAATTCTCCTGAATTTGGCAAAATTTTATTCAAATATGTTCCAAAAACTATTGATAATATAAATAGCACTCCAACTAAAAATATATCTCTATTAAGAATATCTATTTCATTCGTTCTTCTTGAAGCTCTCAAAATAATACCTCCTTTGTCCTTATAATTTTCTCTTATTGAATATTATGCTAAAGGACAACCAGGTATTCTTTTATAATCTATTTTTATAAACAATTTTTAGCCATCAAAATAGCTATAGTTGTTTTTGAGTCTTCAATATTATTATTTAAAACCATATCGTAAGCTTCTTCCAAATCAACAAGCGAAACATCTATAAATTCATCATCGTCAAGATTTGTTTCTCCTTCTGTTAGACCTGTAGCTAAATACAAAAATAATTGCTCATTAGAAAATCCTGCTGAACTATAAAACTTATGTATTAATTTTATATTTTCAGCGTCATATCCTGTTTCTTCTTTTAACTCTCTCAAAGCACATTCTTTAGGATTTTCTCCTATTTCAAGTTTTCCAGCTGGAATTTCTATAAGTGGTTTTTCAACTGCTTTTCTATATTGTTTTACTAAGACTACTTTCTTATCATCAGTTATTGCCAAAATTCCTACTGCACCACCATGTTCAACTATTTCTCTTTTGCTATAACCTTGACCATCTATTTCAACTGTATCCACTCTTAAAGTAAGTATTTTTCCAGTATAAATTTTATCACTTTTAATTGTTCTCTCTTCTAATACCATTTAAAAAACCTCCGAAATGTAATAAGCTACTGTACTTGCAGCCTTAAAAAATTCTTCATCTTGGCTATAATCTCTTCCCATGCTTTTTACTTTGAAATCATAATAATCAAGATCCTCTTTAACTTTATTATTGTCTAAATAAATTATATTATGTTTTTTATCCAAATTAGATTCTCTTATTTGTTCTTTTACTATATTTAATTTTTCATCATCATACACAGTAATTGGAACATCTGTTTTTACATTTGTAATTTCAGAAAGTACTGTTATAGTATGATGTGAAATTCCATTGTGTCTTTTTCTCTTATCTGCAAAACTTATTCTAGGAATAGCTACTGGTCGACCACCTAATTTTTCAACTGCATCTAATATTTGACCTTGCTCTATCCCTGTAAATCCATATTTTGTTCCAGTACCAACTATTCCAGGTCCCATACTTACAAAGACACAGTCTGCTTTCAAAACTTCCTTAGCAGTTATAAGTGCAGTATAGATATTTACACATTCGCAATCTCCACCAAAAGCATTTCCTATAGTAATAGTTCTATCAATTAGACCTTTTTCCTTTAGAGTTTCAACATTTTTACTCAAGAAAATCGGAAGTGCTGCACCATCTGTCATAATATATACCAAAGTTTTATCTGGATTTTGTCTTTTATAAGATGCACAAAAAGGAACTAACATACTATGAAGTGTTCCTACTGCTACAGGCAAATTATCAAGATTTTTGAAATTATTTATTTTATCGTGATTGATATTGTCTTGTTCCTCAACTGCATTTACTTTTAATTGAAGAGGCGTATATCTAAGTTTCATTATGTGACCTTCTCCAACTAAATCTGATTCTAAATTATTAAGGTTTGCAATCACAAAATGATATCCACCTGTTCCAAGACTAAGCTCTACTGCTGTTGTATTTAAAACAACCTCATCTCCTACTTTTATATCTCCAGTCAAAAGATTATAATTGTAAGCTCTTTGTATATCACCATTTATTTCTACTCTTATATCGTCAAGTGTTCCACTTTGCGACTTAATCTCAACAACCTTACCTATTTTTTTACTAATCATTTTTATCATCCTAACTTGTATATAAAATTCAATGTTTTTCTACTAAGTTTCTTTATAGAGTTTAATATAGTTTCTATCTTCCTAACTTATCTATAAAATTTAATATTTTTACCTTTTCTATTATTTTTGTCAAAGAATATTTTTCTGTTATCAAATGTATAAGTACCAAAAATAAAAGCCAACCTACTCTTACATTAAAAGAATATCCTACAACAAACAAAACTCCTATAGATATTCCAAGAACATTTGAACCAGCATCACCCATCATTGATTTTGCCTTCAAATCCGAATTAAAATATGCTATTACATTCGGAACTATAAGAAATTGTAAAAATGTATTGATACTTGCAAATGATGTTACAAAAATTCCAATCATAATAGCTAAGTACCCTTTTATAGCCCTGCCTGGTCTTAAATCAAGCAAGTTCATAAGATTTGTAGAAAGTGCAATCACTAAAGTATTTATAATAATATCAAAGATATTTTTTGAAATCATAACAGATACTAATATTCCTACAAATCCACCAAATAACGCTTTGAATCCTCCTGTTGTAAGCTCGCCTTTGAACAGACTTTTAAAATGTCCTTTAAGTCCACTCACATTTCTATTTCCAACAGTATCATCTATTATACCAGCAAAAAACATCGACATAAGTGCAAAATCAAAAATTGCAACATAAATTTTTAACGAAAAATCGTCTGTAAAATGATACACTATATTCTCAAAATATATAAGTATAATACTGTTTATAACTAGCATAGGTAAAAAACTTATCCCCATGCTTACAGGAATCATCTCATTTTTGTAATTTGGTCTTACAAGATTACTGCTTATAAGCATATTTTTAAATAAAGGCATACATAAATATGTTCCTAATAAGCCTGTAATCATTAAAATAATAAAAATTAAATTTCTGCTTAAAATATCCATATTAAGCCCTTTCTAATTTCGATTTCGATATATTTTATTCATAAATCATCGATAAAATTTTAAATAAATTTAACTAACATTTATATCGTTTATTCTGATATTCATATCATTAGTTCTAATATTTATATTACTTATTATCAAATTTATACTGTTTTTTCTTTTGAGATACTATTTTCTTTATATGATAATATTGTTTTCCTCTATGAATGAATCCTTTCAGATTTCTTCCAGTTTCATTATGAGTCATATTCACAGGAACTTCCTTTATTTTGTATCCCAATTTCAATATATCAATTGTCATTCCAACTTCTACACCATAACCAAATGGTATTTCTTCAAATTTTTCAAGTACTTCTCTTTTGAAAATTCTTTGCCCTGAAAGAGAAGCTAAAACTTCAGTTCCTGTCATTTCAAAAACTGAATTGTATGCAAGTCTTTTTACAAATCCAAATCCACCTTTTTTAGTAGCCTTCGGAAATCCTGCGATAGTAACATCTGCTTCGCCATTTAATATAGGTTCTATTAGTTTTTTTGTTTCTGATGATGATTTTCCCAAATCACCATCAATAAATCCTATAACATCAGACTTTTTATATGCTTCTTTCAAGCCACAATTCAAAGCATGACCTTTACCACTATTTTTCGAAATTTTAACGAGTTTTATTCTACCTTCAAACTCAAAATCTGCTTTTTTAGAAAAACATCCTTTTTGATTTTCGTCTAAAATTGCTTTTTTAGAAGAATTCTCTTTTTGATTTTCACTTAAGATTTCTTTTTCAGAAAAATTTTTTTCTATACTTTCATATGTTTTTCCAAGTAAATTTTTCTTTATTTTTTTCGATTTTTCTTCATTTATTTTTCTTTCTACTATTTCTACAGTATTGTCTGAAGAACCATCATCTACTATTATTATTTCATCTATTGTAGATATTTTTTCTAAACCGTCGATTGTATTTTCTATAAATAATTCTTCATTGTAAGCAGGTATTATTATACTTACAAATGGCTTTTTATCTTCCATAATATTTCTCCTCTATCACTTTCGATTGTAGGATTGATTCCATTTTTTAATAATTTTTCATTCCAACTTCTATTCCTTAACTGGAACAACGCACTTCGCTGTATCCAAAACACCGTAATTTCCATTTATTGATGGATCTGAAACAAGTATTGCAAGTGACAAGAACCCAACGTTTTGGTCTATATTATCTATTGTTGTTACACCTTTTTTCTCATATTCAGTTACATAAGAAGTTTTCACATTTGAATTTTGAACCTCTATTATGTGTTTTTCTTTAGCTTGAACAGCCTCTACTAAAAACGCATCCAACTGTTCGAATTTTTCTGAGGCTGATTTAGATTTATCGCCTTCTACTATCACCAATGATTCAAAATCAGCATATGAATTTGCGATAAAATTTATTTCTATCATTCCTGAATCTTTTAATTTGTTTATAGCTTCAACATTATTTTGAGTTGTGATAGAATTTACTATATAATCTATCATTCCTTTTGTATCTTCTACTTTTATGCCAATCTCATTAGCTACTTCCTTAAGTTTCTTCTCATCATTTATAGAATCTGTTATTGAAATATTAAATGTAGTGTTTGCACCAGAAGTATTTAATGTATTCAATAATTTTTCTGATGTATCTTTATCTCCATTTAAACAAATAATCCCTATATTCTTATCTTCCAACATATTTCCTATAAGTTGTGTTGATTTTGATTCTAAATAAGCAATTGATTTTGAATATTTTCCTTTGTATTCATCAAGACTTTTTTGAAGTTCATCATCTTTCTTACTAAGCTCATTGAAATTCTTATCCAATTCTTGTATCATTGCTGTCTGTGTATTGATTAAATCCTCATTTTTATTTAAATTGAAACCTACTAAAATTCCAAGTCCTATTGCTATAAATATTGAACCAATACTAATAATAAAATACTTTATATTAATATGCATTTTTTCCTCCTAATATTTTTAAATGAAAACGTCAGCTTTTTTTAATAAAAACCTTAGCTTTTTAACGAAAATGTTAGCTTATTTAAATTAAAAACCTTAGCTTATTTAAATTAAATGTAAGCTTTCGTACTTATTTTTATAATTTTAACAACACTTTAAATTTGAGTTCAAGTAATTTAAAAAATTGTTGCATCTGTGGTGATAACATAAGAAGTATCAAAATAGGAAATAACGCTGTACACAACAGTGCTATAACATACTTTAATTTTAATCTACTCATATATAACATATTAACACCTTTAGCATCGATTAACTTTGAACCTATCTTTAATCTAACTAAAAATGTACTTGCCATTCCTTTTCTTCCTTTTTCAAGAAAGTCAATCATATTTGAATGTGTACCAACAGCGACAAGTAGCTTAGCTCCTTTTTCATAAGCTGTAAGCATAGCTATATCTTCGCTTGTTCCTGGTGCAGGAAAAATCACTGCTTCTAGTCCTAATTCTTGCACCCTTTTTAAACCAGGTGCTCTACCATCAGGATAAGCATGTACAACAATTTCCTTTGCTATCTCAAGGGCACTATCTGATACACTATCCATATCTCCAACTATAACATCTGGTACATATCCAAATTCAATAAGAGCATCTGCTCCTCCGTCAACTCCAACAAGAATTGGCTTAACTTCATCTATATACGATATTATCGCATTTAGATCTTCTTTGTAATTATGTCCTCTCACAACAATAAGGACATGCTTGTCCAAATATTTTGTTTTAACATCTGGAATCTCTACATCACCTAATATAAATCCCTTTTCCTTCTTAGCATATTCTATAGTATTCTCTATAAAATGATCTAATTCTACTGAAATATTTTCTTGAGCTTTTTTTATTTTATTTTCTACTGCTGGCAAATCCAGAACTTCACCTTCTGCAATAAATTCTCCATCTCTGTATATCTTACTATCAATAACTTCAATAAAATCATTTTCTTTTAATTTTTCAAATGCTTCTACTCCTATGTTATCTATTATTAAAATATTATTTTTAACTAATATTCCTGGACCTTTATTGGGGTATCTTCCACTAATCGATTCAGAAGCGTTTATTACTAATTTAGTCTTTGCTTCTACGAGAGAGTCTGCTGCTACTTCATCTATATCAATATGATTGATTACTGCTATATCACCTGAAAGTATCCTCTTTGCTAATTTTTTGGTTTTCTTATCTACTTTTATTGGGGCTTTAATCCTCATTTTACCCTCCATTTTTATTCTGTATTCTTTTTTTTATGTTTTTATTATAATTATTTTATAATGAGCCTATATATTATTTTTTTATATAAGGAAATAACTTATCACTTTATATTATAATTCATTTTTAAAGAATTTTGTACATATTTATATAAAAAAAAGACCACTTACGAATTTTCGCAAATAGCCTAAACTTTTTTAACCTAGATTATTACTTGACTACAATCATTTATTCTAATCTATTAGATCAAAATTTATATTTAAATTTCTGATAAATAATTGTACTACTTAACATTAGACTTATCGTATTTTTTGCATATTGTTTAAATTACTTAACCATACTGCGTTCTAGTCTAAGTTTATCAGATATCATAGCTATGAATTCTGAATTTGTAGGTTTTCCCTTTGAATTGCTAACTGTATAACCAAATAATTGGTTAATAGCATCTACTTTGCCTCTGCTCCATGCAACTTCTATAGCATGTCTTATCGCTCTTTCTACTCTACTTGGAGTAGTATTGTATTTTCTGGCTATGCTAGGATATAATTCTTTTGTAACTGCACCCAACAATTCTACACTTTCTACTACCATTTTTATAGCTTCTCTTAAATACAAATAACCTTTTATATGAGCAGGCACACCTATCTCATGGATTATGTTTGTGATTTCAGTTTCAATATTTCCACTGTTTCTTACAAATTCTCCTCTTGCCATCTTGCTTTGTTCTTTTGGTTTTCTTGGTTCTGCTTTGATGACTTTTACAGCCATAAGTTCTCTGATTCTATTTACGAACATTGGAAAATCAAAAGGTTTAACAATATAATAATCTGCTCCAAGGCTTATAGCACTTTGTGTTATTTTGTCTTGACCTACTGCTGATAAAACTATAACTTTTGGAATAGTTTGTAAGTCTAATGAATTGATTTTTTCAAGAACACCAAGTCCATCTAAATGAGGCATTATAATATCTAGTATAAGTAGATCAGGTTGAGTTCTCTCAACTAAATCTACTGCTTGTATTCCGTCGTAAGCTACCCCTAAGATTTCTATATCTTCCTCATTTTCAAAGTATTCTTCTATAACATTACAAAAATCTTTGTTGTCATCTGCAATTACAACTCTTATGTTTTGATTCATTTTGAATCCCCCCAATTTTTTAATTCGTTATTATTTTAGTCGAATAGTATAGTATGTTTATCTTATATAACTATTTCGACAATCCAAAATATATTCCTTCAAATATAATAATTTTTTTATTATATTTTTT
>JAISUA010000213.1 GCA_031272305.1 Clostridioides sp. | reverse complement strand
TAATATATACATATTTAAATAATTTCTGTGAATAATTTATATCAGTTAAAATTATTAATATTTAAATATTATCTATAAGCAATTTATGTCAATTACAAGCATTAAAAATTGGCTCATTGTAAAATAAAATTGTACTAAAAATTCCATCTAAAATCTATTAAACTTCTTATCTTTCTTTTGCGATTATTCATAATATAAAATCTTATAGTCTTTATTTTTTAAGATTATTCGCAATATAAAAAAATATCTGTTTACTGTGTGCAATTTTATGATTTAATAGATATATCACTTTTGGAACTGATATACCTATTTTTAAACTTATATTTTCGTTTATTTGATACTATTTTTCTTGATACTATTTTACTAAATCGCACAAACAATCGCAATCTGTATAGTTAAATTAGCCATATATATGTATGAATTAATCATTTGTATCGTAATTTTATCTGTTATATTGTGAATTAGATTTTGTAATCACGTTCTTTCTATAATTTGAACTTATATTCAAATAAGCTTTGCTAATAACAATATCTTTGTTTATACAATTAAAAAGCTGATGAATATTGTTTTAAGATTTGATTCGAAACTTACATCTACACGAAATGTAGAATAAACCTAAAAAACAATTCCATCAGCTTTTTATAAGACTTATTATAATTTAAAGTAAAATCTAATGAAATAAGCCTTGTTAGAAGTGAGATAGAAAATCTATGATTTTCGTAATCGAACTTCCCTACTTGGTTCGAAGTTCTGAAAGCTTCGCTGTCAACTGTAATGAACTTCTCATAATAAGACTTATCATCACTTTGAAATAAAATCAAGGAAGTGTTATTTTCCCTTCTAATGCACTTACTGCTGCTGATTTTGGAGAAGCCAAATATATCTCCACTTTCGATGTCCCCATTCTTCCTAAGAAATTTCTATTGTTTGTAGCTACTACTATTTCTCCGTCAGACAATATTCCTCCTGTACGTCCACAGCAAAGTCCACAACCTGGATGTGTTACTATTGCACCAGCTGACACCAAAGTTTTTATGATACCTGATAATGTAGCTTGGATGAAAATTTTTCTACTTGCTGGAGTAATAATTAATTTTACATATGGAGAAATCTTTTTTCCTTCTAAAATTTTTGCTACGACTTCTAGGTCTTCATATCGACCATTCGTACAAGAACCTATAAACACTTGATCGATATGAGTACCAACAAGTTCTGATACAGGTTTTATTTTATCGACTTGAGAAGGACACGCCATAACTGGTACAAAATCTTCTGCTCTGTAGTTTATGATTTTGTAATAATTTGCATCCTCATCTCCTTTTAGATTCTTTTCTTTGTCAGTCAGTTCGATATTGCAATATTTTGCTGTCTTTTGATCTGGTGTAAACAACGCACACTTAGCACCAGCTTCGACTGCCATATTTGCAATAGTCATTCTACTTGCAATGCTCATATTTTCAATAGTATCTCCAGTAAATTCTAAGGCTCTATAAGTTGCTCCATCAGCTCCTAAATCTCCTATCAAAGTCAATATAATATCTTTTGAAGTAACATTTTCAGAAAGTTGCCCTTCGATATTTACTTTTATTGTTTCTGGAACTTTGATCCACATCGTTCCTGTACCAAGTATGCTAGCCATTTCAGTATAACCTATTCCAGAAGAAAATGCTCCTACGCTTCCATAAGTAGTAGTGTGACTATCTGTTCCAAATACAACGTTTCCTGGTTTTACATATCCTGCTTCTGTCATTAATTGATGACAAATTCCATCTGAACGATGTACATTTTTCATTCCGTATTTTTTGGCGAAAGCATCTCCTATTTTGAAGTGTCTTACATCATCCTGTTGACTAGCAGGCACTAGATGATCGTAAATCAAAACTACTTTATCTTTATCCCATAGTTTCGAGAAACCCATTTCTTCAAATTTTTCTGCAACAAAAGGAATAAATATATCGTGAATCATCACTCTATCTACATCTACAGTTACAATATCACCAGCTTTTACAAATCTATTTGTATCGTCGTTGTCAGTTTCTTTTTCTTCAGTGCTATTAAATTTAATTATATTCTCTTTAATATTAATTTTATTATTTTTATTAATTTCATTTATTTTATAACTATTAGTTTCTTTATTTTTATATTGATTATTGTTATATTGATTATTTTTATAAGATTTTATGTTATTATTTATTAACTTTTCTATAAATGTCTGACCCACAATACACCTCCTATATCAATGGTTCAAGTCCATTTTGTTTTCTCATTGCTTGTACAAGTCCACCTTCAGCTATTATGTTCATCAAATTTTGTGGCAACGATGTTATCGTATATTCCTTGCCATTGTATTTGATATAGTTATTGACAGATACTTCTATCTCATCGCCTTCTACGATATCATCGCAAATATCTTGATTTTCAATCAATAAAAGACCATTATTAATGGAATTTCTGAAAAAAATTCTAGCAAATGATTTTGCTATTACACATTTAATATTCAAAGCTTTGATAATTTCTGGAGCTTGTTCCCTCGACGAACCACAACCAAAATTTTTGCCAGCAACAATTATATCTCCATCTTTAATTTTTGATGCTAATTCTGGTCTGCTTGGAGAAAAAGCATACTGCTTCATTTCTTCTATAGTCTTTAGTGCTAAATAATCTGTAGGAATGATAATATCTGTATCTATATCATCTCCTAAGATCCACACTCTTCCTCTAAAATTTTCCATAAACTACTCCCTTTCTGCTATAATACTTCCTTCTTCTGCTATAATACTTCATTATTCTGTTGTAATACTTCCTTCTATTGCTGAAAATGCTACTGTTGCTGCAGAAGCTAAATATATTTTTGATGTAGGAGAACCTGCTCTACCTTTGAAATTCCTTGTACCTGTACTTATAAGTACTTCATTATCCCCAATAACTCCTTGACAACTTCCCCAACACACACTACAATTTGAGTTCATCACAATAGCACCAGATTCCATAAATATCTCAATCAATCCTTCTTCCAAAGCTTGCATATACACTTCATTGCTAGCAGGAACAATAAGAAAACGTACATGCTGAGCTACTTTTTTGTTTTTCAAAATTTTGCAACCACACGCAACTCATCTATTCTTCCATTGTTGCAAGAACCAACAAACGCTTCGTCAATCTTTATACCAAGCACATGTTTTGCTGGTACTACATTGTCTACAAAATCTGGTTCTGCTACAACTGGCTCTATTTCATTTAGATTAAATGTATATTCTTTGAAATAAACTGCATCTTTGTCGCTTTCAAATATATGTTTTGCTTTTCGTCCACGATCTTCAAGCCACTTTTGAGCTATCTCATCAACTTGGAAAATAGCTGATTTTGCTCCAGCTTCAACAGCTAAATTACATAAAACCATACGATCATTTACACTAAGATTCTTGACACCTTCTCCTGCAAATTCCATCACTTGATAATTCACACCGTTTGCACCTATTTTTCCGATTATATGCAACATAAGATCTCTAGGATAAACGCCATTTTTTAATTTTCCGACCAAATTGAATTTGACTGTCTCTGGAACAAGTAGCCAAGAAGTTCCTGTTACCATTCCATATAGAAAATCTGTACATCCAACACCTGTCCCAAATGCTCCCAAAGCTCCGTAAGTACAAGTATGGCTATCTGCACCAAAAATCAATTCTCCTGAACAGACATAGTTTTCCATCATTATCTGATGACATACTCCTTTTCCTTCCCAAAAATCAATCTTGTTTTCTTTAGCGAAATCACGCATTTTCTTGTGAGTTGAAGCTGTTTTTGGACTATCAGGTGGAACATTGTGGTCAATAACAAATACAATTTTTTTATTATCTGCAATTGAAGGCTTTTTTAATTTTTCATTGTACATATCAATCGTCAAATGTGTAGTTCCATCATTACTCATCATACGATCAAGAGTAACTGTGTGTATCTCTCCTGCTTTTACTTCTTTTACACCTGCTGATGAAGCTATTATTTTTTCTGCTATCGTCATTCCCATATTATTAATCACATCCTATTGCATTTTTATTCAAAGAAGTGACAAGCTCACAATTCATATCTTCATTTAATGAGGCTATAAGTCCACCTTTATCAAGGATTTCTTGCATATAACTTGGAAGTTTTGTACATATATATTCTTTTCCTTTAGATTTGACTACGCCTTCAGAAAGAAACAATTCCATTGTATCTCCAGTACTTACGTCGTCGTATAAATCTCTGCATACAATCACAGGAAGACCTATATTGATAGCATTTCTATAAAAAATACGAGCAAATGACTTCGCAACGACAGCTTTTATTCCAAGTGCTTTCAAAACACTAGGAGCTTGTTCTCTTGAAGAACCACATCCGAAGTTTTCACCACCTACAACGAAATCTCCTGATTTTACTTTTTCTGAGAAATCTACATCCAAAGATTCAAAAGTATGAACCTTCATCTCACAAATAGTAGGAAGCAATAAATATTGTGAAGCAATAATTTGATCAGTATCTAAATCATCGTGAAATTTATAAATAATCCCCATAAAAACCTCCTCGTTAAAAATTTAAAATAAATAGTTGATAAAATTATTTTAAAATTCGTTAGCTAATTTCACAATTCGTTCGAGTTAAACATTTCAACCAAATCTTGTTTTTTTACTCCTAGCTCTCGATTTTTTTCCTTATCAATTCTCCTATTTCTTTTGTTCCAACCGCTTTCATTCCATCTGTATATATATCTGGTGTTCTATATCCTTCAGCAAGTACTTTTTTTACTGCTGACTCTATTTCGTTTGCTTCATTTTCAAGGTCAAATGTATATCTAAGCATCATAGCTGATGATAAAATAGTTGCCATTGGATTGGCTTTGTTTCGACCAGCAATATCTGGTGCTGAACCATGTATTGGCTCATACATACCAAAATTGCCTCTTGCAAGACTAGCAGAAGGAAGCATTCCTATAGAACCTGTAATCATACTTGCTTCATCTGAAAGTATATCTCCAAAAATATTATTCGTTAGAATAATATCGAATTGTTTTGGATTTCTCACCATTTGCATAGCTGCATTGTCTATATAAAGGTATTCTAATTTAACTTCTGGATAATCTTTCGATACTTCAGTAACTACTCTTCTCCACAATCTTGAGCTTTCAAGTACATTTGCCTTGTCGACACTAGTTACTTTTTTATTTCTTTTCATCGCCATATCAAAAGCAACTACAGCTATTCTTCTAACTTCCTCCTCTGCATACTGTTCAACATCGTATGCAGCAATACCTAAATTAGTTTCTTTAAATCCTTTTTCTCCAAAATAGATTCCACCTGTAAGTTCTCTTACTACAACTATATCAAGTCCACCTTCTACAATTTCTGGTTTAAGTGGACAAGCATTATCTAATTCATCAAACAATATAGCTGGTCTTATATTTGCAAATAGACCTAATTCTTTTCTCAAACCTAGCAAAGCTCTCTCTGGTCTTTGTTCACCTGGAAGAGTGTCCCATTTCCAACCTCCAACAGCACCTAATAGGACTGCATCGCTAGATTTACAAACATCTATTGTTTCTTGAGGAAGACATACACCTACGTCATCTATAGCACAACCCC
>JAISUA010000201.1 GCA_031272305.1 Clostridioides sp. | reverse complement strand
AATTGTTTCTTCTAATATCGGTGGTACAGCTACTTTGATAGGTGACCCACCAAATATTATGATTGGTAGTGCTGCTAATTTTGGATTCATGGATTTCATAATCAATGCTGCTCCAGCAGTTGTCATCATTATGATTGCTATATTGATTGTACTTAAATTTATGTATGGAAAAAAATTAAAAGTTGATGATACAAAGAAATCCGCTTTGATGAAACTTGATGAAAAGAAATCAATAAAAGATTTGGCTCTTATGAAAAAGAGTATTATTGTGATTATCTTAGTTATAATAGGATTTGCTTCACATATGCTTGAATCATCAGTAGTTGCTTTGATTGGTGCTGTAGTTATGCTACTTATAGGAAACCAAAATGTAGACGAAATATTAGTAGATGTAGAATGGTCATCTATATTCTTCTTCATTGGACTTTTCGTAGTAGTTGGCGGAATCGAAGATGTAGGAATCATCAAAATTATAGCACAAGGTTTGATTACTTTCACAAACGGAAATGTTCTTCTTACTATGTTATTGATGTTATGGGTATCAGCAATTGTTTCATCAATCTTCAATAATATACCTTTTATAGCTACTATGATACCTCTTATCATTACATTACAAGCTCATGGAATGGATGTCACTCCTATATGGTGGGCAACAGCGCTTGGTGTTTGTCTAGGTGGTAATGGTACTCTTGTAGGTGCTTCTGCGAATGTCGTACTTGCAGGAATAAGTAATAGATATGGATATCCAATCACATTCAAACGTTATTTGAAATTTGGATTCCCTGTAATGATTTTATCAGTAGTAATCTCTACTATATATCTATTAGTGAAATTTATTATATTATAGAAGTATATTATTTCCATAATGAAAAAACATTTGTATTTTAATATAAAAAATAGTATTATAGAAAGAAACGGGGGTGAAATTTTGTATAAAGAAAGATTTATATTAGGAGATTCAATAGAAACTGTCTTAAGACAACTTGGCGCTACTAGTATCAAAAAAGTACTTGGTAATCTATATTTCATTGAGTTTTATATAAATGAGGATTATAAGGTTACTTATTCTTACAATATCAATCCAAAGAACAAGTATTTCCTTCAAAGGATAGATCCTTATCCTATTCCAAAGGGAGTATTTAAGACAGAAGAAGATATAGTATCTTTTATTAAGAATGACTTAGAAAAATTCAGAAATGCTGCTAATAGTAAAAATTTCGAAACTTTTGTAGCCGTTTCAAATGATACTGTGAATATCAATTATTTGGTTGAAAATTTATTTTTTAATCATAATGTAGATAAAAATTATCTACAAGTTTTGAAACATAAGATTGAAGATGTAATTGATACTATTGAAGAAATTGAAAGTAAGTCAAAAAAAATTAACGATGTTTGTAATGATTAGTACAAAAAAATTAGTAAAAAAAGAATTAGTACAAAATGATTAGTACAAAAAATTAATACTATAATAAAGATAAAGTTTTTTATCAATAAAAAAGCAACTACTAATAAGGTTATTTCCTTAAAAAAGTAGTTGCTATTTTTCTGTACTATTATAATTCATTAAAATATTTGTAATAAATATAAGTAAGACTTATCATTACTTAAGTAAGATCTAATGAGAAAAGTTTTACTTATTATTTTTTATTTCACTTCGCTATATTTTTGGCTTATTTTCACTGCTGTTTCGTATCTGTCTGCTCCTGCAAGTCGTTCTATTGTCATTGCACTTGAAATATTTTGTTTTAGTTCATCTTCAATTTTTTTTGATACTACATTTACTCCACCTACTATTGTTACTTTTGATATTGACCAATCTTTCAGTGCATTTGCTGTTATTTTGTTTAGAGATTGTTGTTGTGTCAAAAGTACTGGTACTTTGTAATATCCTAATAGCGAACTCACTGTCAAAGCATCTGGGAAATTTGTTCCATCTACAAGTATTGCTTGAGATATTATGCTTGAAGATGTTGTTGAAGTTGACGTTTGTTCTTTTCCTAAAAGAGATATTAGTTTTTCTCCAATAAGTTTTGCTGTTTCATATCTATCTTCTCCACCAATTCTCTCAACTGTTATTGAACTTCCTGATGAATTATCTGCATCTTCTGATATAGCTAAACTCTTGATTATATCTGCAACTTTTTGAGATATTGCCTTTTCTTTTCCTATTATTGTTACATTTGTTATGTTCCAAGTTTTAAGTGCATTTAGAGTGTCTTCGTTCAAAGTATCTGTTCCTGTCAAAAGTATAGGAGTGTTTGTATACTCTGCTAAGCTTGTAACACTAATTGCATCCGGATAATTCGTTCCCACTGCAAGGATAACACTATTTTGATTTGAAGAATTTGTTAAACTCTGAGATACTGATACCAATTTTCTAACTTCTTCGCCGACTTTTATCGCTGTCTGATATCTATCTTCACCACAAATTCTTGATACCTTCACTCCAGTTATTTCTTTTTGAAGCTGTGATACAACAGAATCTGATACAACTTTGTTTCCACCTACTATGACTATATCTGTAGTACCAATTCTTTTTATCTCATTAAGTGTTGTAGTATCAATATTTTCGAAATTTGATAACAAAATCGGTGCATCCTTTAGATTCGCAAGTACTGATGCTGTCAGTGTATCTGGATAAGAGTTTCCATTTACTAGTATAACTGTTTGTGTTACTGAACTTGATTTCTTAGACCAAATTGCATATAATATTTTCTCATCTAACCAGTTTACCCTTTTTCCATTTAGATTTGTCTTTTGCTTTGCATCTGCTAAATCTGGTGACTCAGCCCAACCTTTAAACACATATCCTTCTCTTTGTGGTGGTTTTACTTGTGACAAATTTATTATTTGATCATATCTTGTATTTATTACTTCATCATATGGTTCATAAACTTCTTCACCTGTTTCATAATTTTTATCGAAAGTTATTTTCGCTGGTTTTCCTTGCCAAACATATGTTCTCTTCGCAATATTTTCATTATGTTTTTTTAAAAGATAATCAGATCTACTATTTACTGGAGCAAAACTACTACCTTCTGGATCGGCTTCATCTACCCAAAATCCAGTGTAATAAGTAGAATTCATTGAAGAATACAAACTTGCAGAATATACACCGCTCATATCAATTCCCTTAAATGTCTTTTCTCCTAAGCTCAATGATTTTATATTTTGACAACTTC
>JAISUA010000109.1 GCA_031272305.1 Clostridioides sp. | reverse complement strand
GAATATATTGATAAGATTGAAGCCATTGCGATTGAAAGACTTAAGAAAATCTTTGGTGCTGAACACGCTAATGTACAACCTCACTGTGGTGCAACTGCGAATCAATGTGTTTATTTTGCGAGGTGGAATAATACTTTGTAAGGAAGAGTTTGCTAAGAAAATAGATAAGGCTGTATTTCCTGGGACACAAGGTGGTCCACTTGAACATATCATAGCCTCTAAAGCAGTGTGTTTCAAAGAAGCACTTAGCGATGAGTTCAAGGAGTATCAACATCAAGTTGTAAAAAATTCAAAAGCATTGGCAGAAGGACTACTAAAGAGAGGATTCAAACTTGTAAGTGGAGGAACTGATAATCATCTTTTATTATTAGATCTAACAAATCAAGGCATAACAGGAAAAGAAGCAGAAAAAAGACTTGATCAAGCTTATATCACAGCAAACAAGAATACAATTCCAAACGATCCAAATGGTCCATTAGTTACAAGTGGAATAAGACTTGGAACGCCAGCTGTGACAACAAGAGGAATGGTCGAAGAAGATATGGATATAATAGCAGAAGCAATAGAACTTTGCCTTGCAAAAGACGACGAAGATGAAGCACAAAAACTAGTAGTTGCTCTTACAGAGAAATATCCTATTTACAATAAAACAAAACTTATGAACTAGATATAAAATATAAGGTAGAAAGTCTTATTATGAGAAGGAGCTGATGAATTTGTTTTAAGATTTGTTCGCTACGTATACACTATGTGTAAACATAGCCTTAAATCGAATCTTCAAAACAATCTTCATCATCTCCTTTTTAATATGCAAAAATTAATACGAGTTTTCTCAGTCACAATTTTTTCCTTATTTCCATATAATATATCAACTTCATGGAAAGGGGAAAGGAGCATGACTTTAAATTTAGGTCACTATATTTATATATTTTTTATCTTAGTAATTTTGCTAACTATGATATTAAAAAAAGATACAGTAGTTCCATGTATTTTAGGTATTTTTTGTTTGGGATTATTTTTCGAAGGAAGTATTTCCAAAGCTGTAATTTCTATTTTCAACTCATTTATCATTTCATTGAATGAATTAGGACCGATTATTTTGATAATTTCTATAATGGTCGCTCTTTCTAAAACGCTTGAAACAAATGATTCTATAGAATATATGATCAAACCATTTTCACAAATAATAAAAAATTCAGATTCGGCGTTTTTTGTTACTGGTATTGTTATGTTGATTTTATCGTGGTTTTTTTGGCCTACACCAGCTGTAGCATTAGTTGGAGCAATATTTTTGCCTGTTGCTAAAAGAGCAGGTCTTCCTGCAATAGGGGTAGCAGTAGCTTTGAATTTGTTTGGCCATGGTCTTGCGTTATCGACAGATTTTTTTATTCAGGGAGCACCTGCAATAACTTCTGGTGCAGCTGGAATAGAAATATCAGAAGTTATAAATGACGGGATGATACTTTACTGGGTGATGGCGATTGTAACTATTTCGATAGCTTTTTGGAGTTTGAGAAAAGACATTAAGCAAGGAAAATTCGATGAGGAATTATCCAAAAAAGAAGATACAATAGTGAAAAATTTTAATAATAAAGCAAAGATTACAGCGTTTGCAGTAGTTATAGCGTTTATTATAGATATTATTTTGATGTATAAATTTGATTTAAAAGGAGGCGATGCATCAGCCTTATTAGGAGGAAGTGCAGTATTTCTAGTGATTTTAATTAATTTAATGAACTTTGGAAAAGACAGTTTAGACAAAACTTGTAGCGATATAATAGAAGGATTTGTGTTTGCAATAAAAATATTTGGTGCAATAATTCCGATAGCAGCATTTTTCTATATGGGAGAGAAAGTACCTCTTACAAATGTTTTTGGAGATGTTTTGGCAAAAGGTTCAGAAGGTTTATTGTCAGATATAGGTATTTGTATTTCCAATACTATACCTTTGAATAAAATAGCAGTAGCTAGTATACAAACAGTTGTTGGAGCAATCACAGGTCTAGATGGTTCTGGATTCTCAGGAATATCGCTAGTAGGTTCACTTGCATCTGTGTTTGGAAGTTCGATAAATGTAAGCAAAGGAGCACTTGCTGCACTTGGTCAAATAGCAGGAATATGGGTAGGTGGAGGCTGTCTAGTTCCATGGGGACTTATATCTGCAGCAGCAATATGTGGAGAAGATCCAGTGGAACTTGCAAAAAGAAACTTCAAACCAATCATCATAGGACTTGTAGCAACAACAATAGTTGCAATATTTATATTATAAGACTTATTATTACTTGAAATAAAACCAAGGAAATAAGACTTATGTTTCACGATAATTGCAGTATAAATATTTGTAAGTGAATGTATGTTTGAAAAAATAGGAGTTGATGAATGTTGTGTGTAAGATTCGATTGTAGGCTTATGTTCGCACGAAGTGCGAGATAAGTGACTGAATCCGTAACAATTTCATCAACTCCGAAATATTTTCATATATTAAGAGATATTTTCATATAAGTTGTAAATCAAAATTTGTATTTTATTAGATTGAGGAAAAATTGTTCTGATGTTTCTTTCCATCTATCTTCTGGTTCTTCGTCAACATTATTATTTTTATAGTAATTTTGTGGAAGTTGTATGTGTTTACCGTTTTCTATATCTCTTTTGTATTCTTTATCCAAGGTGTACTTGTCGTACTCGCCGTGACCTGTTACATATATATTCTTCTTGTCTGCTATTATATATGCTCCAGCAAAATCTGAAACACTTACAAGCTCAAGTTCAGGTTGTTTTTTTATATCATTGATATTGATGTAAGTGTGTCTTGAATGTGGAGCAAAGAAACCATCATTGATATTTTCTAGAATTTTGTTATTTGTGAGTATATTGTGTGAAAATACGCCAAAACATTTTTCTTTAAGTTTACGTTTATTGATTTTATATTTTTTGTAAAGTGCTGCTTGTGCAGCCCAACATATGAAAAGTACTGAGTTTGAATTTTCTTCAGCATAATCAATAAAATCACACAGTTCGTTCCAATAGTCAACTTCCTCAAATTCTATCTCTTCGATAGGTGCTCCAGTTATAATTATTCCATCAAAATCTTTTCTATTGAAGCTTCTTGTGTTTAAGTCTGACTTATTAAAATCTTTTTTATTGAAGCTTCTTGTGTTTAAGTCTAATTCATCAAAATCTGTTTTATCAAAATCTGTTTTATCAAAATTTTTCGTGTTAAAATTTTTACAACAAGAACTATTTTTCTTATTAAAATTATCATTGCTTAAAGTATTTTTCTTTAAATTTGAAAATGTTTCATAATAAACATCAATATAGTTGTTGCAGACACGACTACTTTTTCTTGTGTCAAGAGTTATAAATTCTACATATATATCGACAGGAGATTTGCTAAGCCTTCTCAATAAATCTCTTTCTGTATTTATTTT
>JAISUA010000102.1 GCA_031272305.1 Clostridioides sp. | reverse complement strand
CAATATATTTACAGTAAAATTATAATGTATTTCAATAAAGTCATAATATATTTGCAGTAAAGTTGTAATAAATTGATTATAAATCATAATAAGGAGTGAAAAATAAAAATACAGATTATTTTCAATTGTTGTTAGAGATAAGGTTTCTTTCTTTGAAACTCTTATCAGCAAAATTGAAAATATCCTGTATTTTTTGTTGTCTTTATCATAAAGACTTTGTTTTGATTGTCAATTCAAATTAATTTCGAAGTACTCGCAAATTAAATCTAAGAACTTATTTTCAAGAGGAGTAAAGGCTTTCTTACTGGAATATATAAAATAAAATTCTCTAAATAAATCTACATTTTTTATTCTATAAATTTTTAGCTTGTCTGACTTTAGATAGTCTTTGACTGAAAATAGAGAAACAAATGAGATTCCAAGATTGAGTCTTACCATTTCTTTTATAGCTTCATTTGATTCTACATAAGCTATTACATTTAGATCGTCAGTATAAATTCTATGTTTTCCGAGTGTTTTCATCATGACATCTTTTGTTCCAGAAGCATCTTTTCTAAGAATAAAAGGGAATTTTTTTAATTCAGAAATATCTATATATCCACCTTGATTCTCAATTTTAAGCTCTTTTGATGCTATTAAAACCAATTCATCATTTATGAGATTAACATATTTTATTTGAGAATTTTTTTGCTTAGATCCGACAAATCCAAAACTTACTCTTTCGTCCAAAACTTCTGTTATAGCATCTTGTGATGCATAATGACTGATTGAAAATTGAACATCTGGGTATTTATTTGTAAAGAACTTTAAAAAGTTTGGGATTAAATAAGTTTCAGGAATTGTGCTAGATGCAATATCAATAATGCCTTCTATTTTTCCAGAGTATTCCTTGATGTCATAGATTGCTTTTTTGAAATTATTCAAAATAAAAATAGCGTGATCGTACAAAATATTACCTGATTTAGTAGGTGTGATGATACGATTACTTCTATTTAGAAGAACCGTGCCAAGTTCTTTTTCTAAATTTTGAATGTGAGTACTAACCGTAGGTTGAGTAAGAAAAAGCTCTTTAGATGCTTTAGAAAAACTTTTAAATTTAACAACAGTTACGAACACCTCAAGTTGTTTTATATCCATAGTGAACACCTCTTATAAAAAATAATTTTAATATCGAATATTATTATAACACAGAAATATCGAACTTTTTATTATTAAATTGATATAATTCTACAAATCTAGTATAATAAATTGTAGAAAAATAGTTTTGCATCTAAAAAAATAACTATAGATTTTTTAAAAAAATACAGTATAAAAATATGTATAGCATTAAAAAATATGTACAGCATTAAAAAATATGTATAGCATTAAATATTATGTATACAAGTATAAAAATAAATATTATAGAAATAGTAAGATTTAAATATATAAATTCAAAATATTGTATATATAAATTCAAAATATTTATATAGAGTAATAGAAAGGAAATAGAAAAGAATGATTAAAAGATTTATTAAGTATTATGCACCATATAAGAAGATTTTTTACCTAGATTTACTAGCTGCGTTTTTGTATTCTTCTTGTGATTTGTTGTATCCGATGCTAACGAGAAACATTATAAATAAAATAGTGCCAGATAGAAATATAAAAATGTTGGTGATTTTTTCGATAGGATTGTTGATTATTTTTGCGGCTAAATCTGCTTTGAATTATTTTATGCAGTATCAAGGTCATATGGTTGGAGTAGGAATGCAAGCCGATATGAGAAATGAAGTATTTACACATCTACAGAAACTTCCAAACAAATATTTTGATGATAACAAATCTGGAGTTACAATGTCTAAGATAGTAAATGATTTGATGGATATTTCAGAACTGGCACATCATGGACCAGAAGATTTATTTATATCTGGAGTAATGATTTTAGGTTCGTTTTTTATTTTGCTTAATATAAATTGGATACTTACACTTATTATTTTCTCAGTGATACCTTTTGTAATTTGGTTTGCAATAATCAAAAAAGATAAAATGGGTGTTGCAGCTATGGAAGGAAGAGTAAGTATTGGAAATGTAAATGCTACACTTGAGAATAGTATAGCAGGTATGAAAGTTACAAAATCATTTTGTACAGAAAAACAAGAATTAAAAAAATTCAAAAATACAAACAAGACATTTATAAGTGCAAAGAGAAAATCGTACAAAGCTATGGCTGAATATTATTCAGGAATGATTTTTTACATGGATTTTCTACAATGGGTAGTATTGATAGCTGGAGGTTTTTTCGCTTATTATGGAAGAATAAATCTTGGAGATTATGTAGGATATCTTTTGTATGTGAGTATGTTTATACAACCTCTTAGAAAATTAATAAATTTTACAGAACAATATCAAAATGGAATTACAGGTTTTCAACGATTTGAGGAAATAATGTCACAAGAAATTCAAAAAGAAAGAAAAAATGCTCGAGAATTGAAGAATATTGTTGGCAAAATAGAGCTAAATGATGTATCATTTAATTATGAAGGAAAAAATAAGGTCTTGCAAAATTTCAGTTTAACTATTGAAGCTGGAAAAAGCATAGCACTTGTAGGTCCTTCTGGAGGAGGAAAGACTACTATTTGTAATTTGATTCCTAGATTCTATGAATATGACAGTGGAGATATAACTATTGATGGAATCAGTGTAAGAGATATTACACTCAAATCACTTAGAAAAAGCATAGGAATTGTACAGCAAGATGTATTTCTATTTACAGGAACTATCAAAGACAATATTATTTGTGGAAATCCTGATGCCACAGATGAAGAAATTATAGAAGCAGCTAAAAAAGCTAAAATACATGATTTTGTAATGAGTCAGCCTGAAGGTTATGATACTTATATTGGAGAGAGAGGTGTAAAACTTTCAGGTGGTCAAAAACAAAGGATTTCTATTGCTCGTATATTTTTAAAAAATCCTCCAATTATGATTCTTGATGAAGCAACTTCTGCTTTAGATAATGTTACAGAAAGAGAAATACAAGAGTCACTTGAGGAGTTGAGCAAAAATAGAACTAGTATAATTGTAGCACACAGGTTATCTACTATAAAGAATGCTGATATGATTGTTGTCATGGGTGAAAATGGAATTTGTGAAAAAGGTACACATTCAGAACTCATGTCGATAGATGGAGTGTACAAAAAGCTCCAAACATATTGAAATACTATATATATACAAAGGAGATGGGTGGCAATGAGAAATGAAGAGTATTACGAAAAAGTAAGATACAAATATCCAATGTTAACTAGAACAATGTATGTAAATTTATACTATATGAATACTATTGTCTACAGTATTTGTACAGATGATAATAATAGTTATTCAGGAGCAATAAGAGATTCGTATGATTTGGATGCTATTGCAGCACTTCTTGAAGCGGATGGAAATAAAACAACAGAGGTGGTTGTAGATATATTGAGAAAAGAGCATCATTATAGAGAAGAACAGATAGACAAATTTTTTGATTTGTTAATTAGATATGAAGGTATTTTCATTGAATTTAGAGATGCTATGTGTGATTCAGAAGATATTGATGTTAGGACGATGGTTCAAAATAACAAGGTTCATTATATAAATCTCCGAATGGATAAAGTTGTAAGAGGAAGAAGTGATGAATATAAGGAACTAGTAT
>JAISUA010000092.1 GCA_031272305.1 Clostridioides sp. | reverse complement strand
TAACAAAGAATACAAAAATGCTTTAAATAATTATTCTTTCTATAGAGATAATTATAATGATAGAGCTTATAATTACAATCGTAGCAGAAGAAGAGGATTAGATGACTGCTGTTGCGATGGAAGCTGTTATTGCTGTTGTAATGAATGTTGTTGTCCAGGAGGTGACTGTGGAGATTTATGTTGCAAACTTTGGTGTGCAGACTCTTGTTGTGAATGTATGGGTGGCGACTTAATAAGTTGCATATAAGGAAGAAGAGATTTTTGTTTTTGTATGATAAATATGAGAGCAGAAATCTCTTTTTGTTGATATTTTGTCTGTTACATAACATTCTAAGGGATTTCCTTTTTTTATACAACTTCCACTAAAATATTATAGAGCTAAAAAAATACATCGTTATAGAGTAAATCATAAATATTGTTTTAATATTAAAAAATTTTATGATAGAAAAATAATATACAGTATATATTTACAATAGAAAAATAATATAATGCAAGGTATTTACAACTAATGCCAAAAAATCTTAAAATAATAATAGAGTAAAAAATTTAATTTAGTAAGGTTCAGGAATTACTAAGCTATAAAAAAGATGTGTCTATAAAAATATGAGTTTTTTAAAAAACAGGGAATAAGAAATAGTTTATTAACTACAAAAATATCAAAATATTAAAAATAACTAGAATAAATATGTCACTATTCAGTTAGAAAGTTGAGGAGATTTTATGAACGACATTTATACTATTCACAAAGATGAAATGACTCCAAGAGAAAGAATGATAGCATATGCTACAGGAAAAGACATTGACAGAATTCCGTGCAACCCATTCTTAGGGGAATGTTTAGCACCGATTTTTGGACATACCGTTAGAGAATATCACCACAATCCAGATATTCTTGTAGATGTAAATATCAAAGGTTTCGAAAAATTCAGAGGTGATTCAGTTGCAATAGGACCAGGACTTTCTGGGATACCAGAAGCTATGGGAAGTCATCTTGTGTATCCTGAAAACAGCACACCAATTGTAAAAAGTGGAGCTATTGTAGATTATAGTGAGCTTTCCAAACTTGAGCCTATAGATATGAGAAATGCAGGAAGAGTAACTAATTGCATAGAATCACTTAAAAAATTACAAGAAGCTATAGGAAAAGAAGTATTTGTTGGAACATCAGTAGGAGGACCTTTCACAGCAGCAGCATTTTTGAGAGGAACAGATATATTTTTAAGAGATTTGACAAAACACAGAGAAGAAGTTCACAAACTTTTAGAAATAGCTACTCAAAGTGTATTGAATTATATAGATGCTGCTTGCGATCTTGGAATAGCACCAAGTTTAGCAGAACCTACAGCATCAGGAACTCTTATAAGTGCGAAAAACTTTGAAGAATTTGCACAGCCATATATCAAAAGATGTGCTGATAGAATTCGTGAGAGAACAGGAAGTGGACTTACTATCCATATCTGTGGAAAAAGTAAAAAAATATGGGGAAATATGATAGCGGCAGGAGCTACAAGTATAAGTCTTGATAATGCAGAAGACATAAACGATCTAAAAGAAGCATATGGTGACAAAGTCACTATTGTAGGAAACATTGATCCAGTAAATGTAATATACTTAGGAGAAGTAGAAGACATATATAACGCAGCAGAACAATGCATCATAAAAGGAAAAGACAATCCAAGAGGTCACATACTAGCATCAGGTTGTGCAGTTCCAATAGGAACAAAAGCAGAAAATATACAAGCAGTAGTGGATGCTGCAAGAATATTTGGCTCTACAAAGAATATTTAAGTATATAAAAAGACTTATAGGAAGTTGAAATAAAACCAAGGTAATAAGTCTTGATATTCGAAGTTCTGAAAGCTTCGCTTTCAATTATAATGAACTTCTCATAATAAGACTTATAGGAAGTTGAAATAAAACCAAGGTAATAAGTCTTGAAAAAACTGAGATATAAAATCTTTGATTTTCGTTATCAAAGTTTCCTACTTGGTTCGAACGTAAATTTTCGTTTTTCAACGAAAATTTAGTTCTCATAATAACAACTATTATTATATTTATTATGAAAAATTTAATAAAAAACCTTGAAAACTTAAAAAAATATGGAAGATTTTTTTTATAAAATTTTGTATAATAGAATTAATAAAACATATATGTTAATCAAAAAAATTTGTTAATCAAAAAGATTTGTTATAAGTTATTTTTTATAAAAATAGCAGGTATGGGAAAACGTTAGATAAAAATGTTTAATTTTGGCTATCTAATTTCCATACTTGCTTTGAAGTGTGAAAAGATGAAGTTTTTAGAGTATACACTTAGAAAAATAAAGTCTCTAGAATACACACTTAGAAAAGATAAAGTTTCTAGAGTATATACTTACATAAGAAACACTTCTAATATTTATCAAAATAAACGTAACAACTACAGTTCAACGTGCTTATAATTCAGATTATGAAGAATTTAAGACATATTCAAGACTAAAACTAAAAATATTCGAATATTAATTAATGAGGTGATTCAATTGAAATTAAACACAAAAGCAATACATGGAAAAAGACTAAAGGATCAATTTGGTTCTGTTACTGTGCCAGTTTATAGAACTTCTACTTTTGAATTTAAAGACATAGAAGAATCTGGTCAAAGAGCAGAGAAATTTTTCAATGGAGA
This sequence comes from Clostridioides sp., assembly GCA_031272305.1. Taxonomy (GTDB): domain Bacteria; phylum Bacillota; class Clostridia; order Peptostreptococcales; family Peptostreptococcaceae; genus Metaclostridioides. The sequence goes on along the minus strand of JAISUA010000092.1, from coordinate 3,346 downwards.
TGGAGGTGTATTTGCATATTCAAGACTTGGAAATCCTACTACAGAATCTCTAGAATATACTTTGGCTGAGCTAGAAAAAGCAGAGTCAGCAGTGGTTACTGGAAGTGGAATAGGAGCTATTTCAAGTGTTATGTGGACATTCTTGAAACAAGGAGATCATGTATTAGCAGATACAGCTCTATATGGAGATACACATGGCTTATTCGAAAAATTATTAAAAAAATTTGGTGTTGAAATTGACTATGTAGATTTCACAGATTTTGAATTATTTCAAAAATCTCTTAAACAAAATACAGCTATTGTTTATTTTGAATCTCCATGCAATCCTACACTAAAGGTGAATGATATCGAAAAAATATCAACAATAGCACATGAGTTCAATAAAGATATAAAGGTAGTAATCGACAATACCTTTCCTTCTCCATATCTTCAAAATCCAATCACTCTAGGAGTGGATATAGTGGTTTGTTCTATGACGAAATATCTAGGAGGACATTCTGATATTATTGGAGGAGCTATATTTGGAAGCAAAAAAGATATGTTAGAAATAAGATTCGTAGGTATTGAATGTGCAACAGGTTCAGTATTGTCACCTGATAATGCGTTCCTAGTGATGAGAGGTATAGCAACACTTCCTGTAAGAATGCAAAGACACTGTGAAAATGCTATGAAAATCGCTGAGTATCTTGAAAAATCTAAATACATTAAAAATGTATATTATCCAGGATTGAAATCAAATCCTTACCATGAAATCGCCAAGAAACAAATGCGTAATTTTGGTGGAATGATTGCTTTTGAAACAAGTCTAGACTTTGAAAAAACAAAGAAATTTATCGACGAATTGAAAATAGTGAAATTAGCTGTAAGTCTTGGAGGAGTAGAAAGTTTGATCGAGCATCCAGCAAGTCAAACACATCATAGCTTGTCAGAAGAAGAATTAGCACTTGCAGGAATATCACCTACACAAGTTCGTATGTCTGTTGGAATAGAAGATGTCGAGGATCTTATAGATGATCTAGAACAAGCATTTAAAAAAGCTAGTATGTAGGAAAAAGATAATCTAAAAAGCTAGTATGTAGAAAAAAGATAATCTAAAAAGCTAGTATATAAAAAAATTCTAATTTAAAAAGCTAGTATCTAGGAAAAAAATATTATAATTTATTGTAAGTCAATAATAGGGAGGAAAATTATGAAAGCAATAGACGTTTTTCGTTTAGTATGTGCAGTTCTTGCATCAGGATTTGGTATAGCATCATATGTAAGATTGATTGTTGCACTTATAAAAAATCAAGCATCTACAAATGCTTTTTCGTGGATAATATTCACGGCACTTACTGCATGTGGATTTTTAATGACATTTACTCAAGGAGTTGGTGTAATTGGATTAATAACACCTTTTTTACTTTTTGTAAGTTGTGCAGTAGTAATGGTACTTGCATTCGTAAAATCAGATAAAGAAAAGAGAAAAGCAGGATCTTTTGATATAATCTGTTTAGTGCTTGCTGGAGGACTTTTCGTAATAGGATTGTTTGGTTCAAAAATATTTACAACAATAGATCCAAAACTAGTTAGTAACATTTGTATGTCAGTATTCGTAACAACAGCAATAGTACCAACATATATGCGTATAGTTGGAATAATCAAAGGAAATACGGAAATTCCAAGTTCTATGTTTATGTTATTAATTAGAAATTTACTTATGGTAGTAGCACTTGATGTATTTAACTTCTTTACATTGTATGGTCCATTTATCAATTGTTTATCAGCACTTTCAATAATGCTATTTGCAATGCATTATAACAAAAAAAGAGGAGTAGAACTAAAAAAAGCAAAATAAAATCAATAAAACAAAAAAATAAAATCGAATAAGACTAAATAAAATAAATAAAGAAAAATAAAATCAACAAAACCAAAAAAATCACTAAAACTGAATAAAATCAAATCAAAATTTTATTTATCATATTATTTAGTTAAAAAATATAGGAGTTGATGAAGTTATTTTCAGATTCATTCGATGCTTCTACACTTTGTGTGAATCCAAGCATCAAATTGAATTTTACAGATAACATTCACCAGCTCCTATTTATTTGAACATAAAATCATTATGATAAGTCTTATTATGAGAACTAAATTTTCGTTTAAAAACGTAAATTTACGTTCGAACTAAGTAGGAAACTTCGATTACGAAAATTTAAAATTTTCTATCTCAGTGTTTTCAAGACTTATTATCTTGGTATTATTATCAACACTTCAAGTATATTTAATTTGTTGAACAGTTTGAGTAGATAATACCTGCAAATGTTCCTGTATAAATTGAAGAAATAATAGTATTTGTAACAGGATCCAGTACTAGTATTCCATCGTCTGTTGGATTTTTGAAATATATTAGATTATTAAAAGGCATTTGATATAAATTGCGAACATCGGAATCTAAAGGAATACTAGTAACAACAGTAGCATTGTTAGAATCCAAAACGACAATAGCAGGAGGGTCATCGTCTGATATATAAATTGTATTTCCATCTAAACTAGATGACATAGTTATTGGTGAATGCAAGATATTTAATGTGCTAACAATCGTGTTTGTAGTTGTATCAATCACAGAAAGATTGTTTTTATTAGCTGTATATGAATTATACATAACATAAAGATAATTATTGTTGCCAGAGAAAGCTATTTCATCGGGGTTTGAAGCTAATTGAATAGTACATATTACAGTATTTGTACTAGGATTTATTACTGAGATGTTATCAAGAGCATAGTTCATAGAATATATATCATTATTATTAGAATTTTGTAAAAGAGATGCTGACGAAGAGCTACCATTATTTATAGTACAAATGATAGTATTGCTGTTAGGATCGATAACAGATATACCAGCTGAATGTGGTACATAGACATATCCAGTATTTTTATCTATAAGCATTGATGAAATAGAACTGTCCATAGGGATAGTAGAGATAACTGTGTTAGTATTTATATCTATAACAGATATATCTTCAGAAGATGAATTTGCAATATATAGTGAATTATTGAAGTTGTTTAGCTTTGCAAACGGAGGGTCGACTCCTACAGAGATAGTACATATAACTGTGTTGGTATAGTTGTCGATGACAGATAGATCGTCACTTGCGGAATTCACTATATAAGTAGTGTTGTTATTTGTATTATTCTCGTATGATAAAGGAAATTCGCCTACATCTATAGTACAAATAATAGTATTTGTATCAGGATCGATGACGATTACAGTGTTTGAACGAGGATCTATAGAATAAATATTACAAGAAAATGTTGGAGCAGTAGGCTGAGTGGGTTGAGTGGGTTGAGTAGGTTGAGTAGGTTGAGT
>JAISUA010000074.1 GCA_031272305.1 Clostridioides sp. | reverse complement strand
ATTAGCAGCAGCTTTTCTGATCAAATCTTTTAGTTCTTGATGAGTCATTGTTTCATTATTGAACAAGTAATCAGCCAAAATTTCAAGGTCGTGTCTATTTTCGTTTAGAAGGTCAAGTGTAGCTTGATAGCAAGTGTCGACTATTTTCATAGCTTCTTTATTTATTTTTTCATACATAAAATTCTGTTCTCTCTCATTTATTACCATAAATCCTAAATCACTCATGCCATATTCGCAGATCATATCGTTTGCGATTTTGGTTACTTTTTTCAGGTCATCTCTAGCTCCTGTAGATTGATGTCCAAAAATTATTTCTTCTGCCCCCTTTCCAGCAAGTAGGATTTTAATTTTTCCTAAGAGTTCTTCTTTTGTGAAGATATATCTGTCTTCATCTGGAAGTTGCATTACATATCCAAGTGCTTGACCTCTAGGAATGATTGAGATTTTTTCTATAGGCGAAAGTCCAAGTATATCGCTTACAAGAGCATGACCAGATTCGTGAAAAGAAACAATTTTCTTTTCTCTTTCAATTAAACTTGAAGTTTTGGATTCGATTCCTGCTAGAACTCTTTCGATTGCTTGATCAAAGTGTTTGCTTGTGATTTTTTCTTTATTTTCTCTTACTGCAAATATTGCTGCTTCATTTGCTATATTTGAGATGTGAGCACCATTTACTCCATGAGTTTTTTGTGCTATTGATTTTAAATTGACACTTTCGTCTAGAGGTTTATCCTTTGTATGCACCTTCAAAATTTCATATCTTGTATGGAAATTTGGAGATCCTATTTGGATATGTCTATCAAAACGTCCAGGTCTTATAAGTGCATCATCAAGCAAATCAAGTCTATTTGTTGCACCTATTATCAAGATGTTCTCATCCTTGTTAAAACCATCCATTTCCACTAGAAGCTGATTAAGTGTTTGGTCTTTTTCGTTGTTGGTCTCAAGTTGTCTTTTAGCTCCTATTGCGTCTATTTCATCTATAAAAATAATACTAGGAGCTTCTTTTCTAGCTTTTTCAAAGAGAGTTCGAACTCTTTTAGCTCCAACACCAACGTATTTTTCTACAAATTCAGATCCTGTAATATTGAAAAAAGTAGAGTTTGTTTCTCCTGCTACTGCAGAAGCAAGTAGTGTTTTTCCAGTTCCTGGAGGGCCATAAAATAAAAATCCTTTTGGAATTTTAGCACCCATTACTTTGTATTTTTTAGGATTTTTCATAAAATCTACAATCTCAAATAATTCTTCTTTTACTTCTTCAAGACCGGCAACATCATCGAAAGTAGTTTTGGGATGAGTAGCACTAGCATCATCTTTTTTTTCATCTTTTTCAAATTTGTTTTGAGTAAAGTCGAATCTATTTTGTGCAAACTCAACAGAAGGTTTGTTAATTTTCTTGAATAAATTTCCAAATATTTTCATCTTATACACCTCTAAAAATAATAATCATATATTGTAACAATTTTATATAAGAAATAACTTGAATCTGATAATTTACAATAAAAATAATCATATATTGTAGGAATTTTACAGAAAAAATCATTTGATATCATATTTCATAATAAAATTGTAACTATCTCTTGTAATATCTTTACCAGAAAAAAAAATTTTATTATGTTTTTAAATTTTTTCTTGCAATAATATTTGTGATGTGTTATAGTATTTAAGGAAGGAAAACAAAGAAGAAGTCCGCTTCTCACCTTACAATGTTCAATCTATTAGTAAGGTTAATATAAGTCAAACTTGTTAGTCGAGTTTTTAATGTGAACTTATATAGCGGATGATTCTATCATTCGCTTTTTTTAATTTATATATTTGACGGAGGTGTCTTAAAATTATAAAAGATTTAGCAATAAATGAACAAATTAGAGATAAGGAAGTAAGACTTCTATCTAAAGAAGGTGAGCAACTAGGAATTGTTTCTATAAAGGATGCTCAAAGGAAAGCAAACGAGCAACATTTAGACTTAGTTTTGATTTCTCCAAATGCAAAACCACCTGTTTGTAAGATTTTGGATTATGGAAAATACAAATATGAACAACAAAGAAAAGAAAAAGAAGCTAAGAAAAAACAAAAAATAGTGAACATCAAAGAAATTAGATTAAGACCCGGTATTGAAACAAATGACTTGAATACAAAGGCTAACAATGCAATCAAATTCCTTCAAAAAGGCGACAAAGTAAAAGTTGAACTTAGATTTAGAGGAAGAGAATTAGGACATAAAGATATTGGTAAAGAAGTTATGCTTAAATTTATAGAAATTGTCAAAGAGTTTGGTGAACCAGTTAAAGCCCCAAATTTTGAGGGTAATACAATGGTTGTAATTATAGATCCAAAAAAATAATATTTTCTTATTGTCAAATACAAAAACTATTGTAAAAATATAAATGAGAAAGTGTTGTTATTCGAAGTTGAAAGATTTCGTTTAAAAATAAAAAGACTTATTAGATCATAATAAGACTTATCATTACTTAAATAAAATCTAATGAGATAAGTCTTGAAAAAACTGAGATAGAAAATCTTCGATTTTCGTTATCGAAGTTTCCTACTTGGTTCGAACATAAATTTTCGTTTTTCAACGAAAATCTAGTTCTCATAATAAGATCTTTATATATTATTGAGAGGAGGAAACACTATGCCTAAGATGAAAACTCATAGAGGTGCAGCTAAAAGACTTAAAAAGACAGGAACTGGTAAATTAAAAAGATATAAAGCTTACAAAAGTCATATATTAACTAAAAAATCAGCAAAAACAAAAATGAATTTAAGAAAATCTGCTTTAGTTAGTGAAGGAGATGCAAAAAGAATAGCTCAATTGCTACCATACTAAAATATTATTAAGGAAGAGAGGTCACAAAATGGCAAGAGTAAAAAAAGCTTTAAATGCTCGTAAAAAACACAAGAAAATATTAAAACTTGCTAAAGGATTCCAAGGATCTAGAAGCAAATTATATAGACCTGCTAATACATTCGTTATGAAAGCATTAAACAATGCTTACATAGGCAGAAAATTAAAGAAAAGAGACTTCAGAAAACTTTGGATACAAAGAATCAATGCAGCTGCAAGATTGAATGGAACTACTTATTCAAAACTTATGAATGCTCTTAAAGTAGCAAACGTTGAAATCAATAGAAAAATGTTATCTGAACTTGCTATACAAGATCCAGAAGGATTTACAAAATTAGTTCAAACAGTTACAAAATAATTTGTTATATTATTATAGAAAATAAGAGTTGATGAATGTTATTTTAAAGATTCAATCTATGTTTAGCTTCATACGAAGTCTGAAAACATCAAAAGAATCTGAGGATAATTTCATCAACTTTTTTGTTATATAATCATTTAATATAATCTAAGTTATATAATCATTTAATATAATCTAAAAAGTAAAAGATCGTGAAATGTTTTATAGAAAGTTAAGAATTATAAATTGTTTATGTTTAAATAAAAATAATAGGACAGAAATGGAGATGAGAGAAGAAAAATGATAAGAGAAATTACTAGCAGAGAAAATGAGAAACTTAAGTTTGCAAGATCTCTTTTAAAATCGAAAACACGAGCCAAAGAAAGTAAATTCATAGCAGAAGGATATAGAATATTGACCTTAGCATTGGATTCAAATTCAAAAATTGATTATATAATAATAAATGAAGATTTTGAGAAGAAGATGCTTGAAGGAAAAGAGGAATATAAAAATTTACTTAGTGATTTTGCTAGCGAAAATATACAAATATTCAAAACAAGTGATAAGAACTTTGCTGAAATATCAGATACTGAAAATACACAAGGAATACTTGGAATTTGCAGTTTTAAAAAAGAAAAATTTTCAAATATAAATAGAGAAGTTTCAAAAGCAAAAGAAAAATTTTTAAATATAAACAGAGAAGTTTCAAAAGCAAAAGAAAAATTTTCAAATATAAATAAAGAAGTTTCAAAAATAAAAGAAAATAATTTCTTGATTGTCTTAGATCGAGTGCAAGATCCTGGAAATATGGGTACAATCATAAGAACAGCTGATGCAGCTGGAGCTGATGGAATCGTCGTACTTAAAGGTAGTGTAGATGTATACAATCCAAAAACTATAAGGTCAACAATGGGATCAATATTTTCAATTGATATTTTCTATGAAGATGAAGAAAGTGCAATCGAAAAATTACAGTCAAATGGATTCAAAATAGTATCTAGTTATTTGGATACGGATAATTTTTACGATAAAGTGGATTACGGAGAAAAAGTAGCACTTGTAATAGGAAATGAGGCAAATGGAATAAGTGAAAATATAATTTCAAAGTCAGACTTACTAGTGAAAATACCTATGTATGGAAAAGCAGAATCACTCAACGCTGCTATTAGCTCAGCGATATTGATGTACGAAATAAAAAAATCAATAATCTAAAAAGAGTTAATATGAGAAGCGTATATGAAGAAAAACGAAGTTTTTTCACGCTTCGAATATCAATTATATATAATTTCTTTGCAACTTTTTCATTTATAATTAATATAATAATAAATATCGATGTTATTTGTGTTTTTAACAATAGATGTTATTATTAATTAATAGGGGGGATTTTATGTCTGAAAAATTAGTATTGACTGTAATAATCGGGTCGTTAGGGGCATATGTCGCCTTGAAACTAGAGATGCCTGTTGGAGCATTAATGGGTGCTATTATCGCAGTGGGAATATTTAACTCCTTTACAGAGTTTACTTATATGCCTGAAAATTCAAAAATGGTTGCACAGATAATTTTAGGTTGTATACTTGGAACAGGGATAAATCTAAAATTCATCATGCAGTTGAAAGAGTTGCTTTTTCCGTCCATAATTATGGTTATGGGTCTTATTTTTGTAAGTATAATAATAGGTATAGTGATTTATAAAGTTACTGGAATGGATCTGGCGACTGCTTTGTATAGTTGTTCACCAGGTGGAGTGACAGATATGACACTTCTAGCTGAATCGATGGGAGCGAAAGCAACAGTTGTTGCACTTATGCAGCTTATGAGATTGTTTGCAATAATAACAATATTTCCGTTGGTAATCAGATTTATAGAAGGATTTAAATAAAATTTATTGAAAAATTTTGTTTAATCTGTTATACTATAGATTATATTTTCATTCAAATTCAATTTAAATGAAATACAGAAGAAATCTCTTAAGTCTTTATTTGAGTTTAAATTCACTTAGAATATAACTTGAAAAAACTTTTTAAGATAGAAATTCGAATAATTGTTGATAATCTTAATATATACGATAATCGAGATAAGTATTTTAGAATAACAGTACAGAGATAAGCACCTAGGCTGAAAGTGTTTTCTGAAATTTTAAAAGAAATTCCCTCGTAAGTACAAATTCTGAACAGACATAATGTTTAAGTAGGTTTTTGCGTTGAAACGCGTTAAGTTTTTAAGTGGTTTAATTTTTATATTTATATAAATTGAACTATTAGGGTGGTACCGCGGAAAATCAAGCCTTTCGTCCCTAGCTTTTAGCTAGAGATGAAAGGTTTTTTTAATACTTATATAAATAAGAAATCAATTAATAATTAGATAATTAAAATTAAATTTAAGAAGAAAGGTGATTTTTATGCAAGAAAAATTATTACAGCTTAAAGAAGAAGCTTTGAGTCAAATTGAATCATCTACAACAGTTGAAGAAGTAGATGCTTTGAGAGTTAAGTACTTAGGTAAAAAAGGGCAACTTACAAAGATTCTAAAAGAAATGGGAAGATTGCCAGCTGAAGAAAAACCTATTATAGGGAAAATAGGTAACGAGGTAAGAGATAGCATAGAAGGAAATTTAAATGAAAAGAAAACAAATCTAAAAAATGCAGCTAGAGCAAAGAAAATTGCAGAAGAAACAATAGATGTTACATTACCTGCAAAGACTAAATATATTGGAAAGAAACATCCGATTAATCAAGTAGCAGATGAAGTAGCAGAAATATTTCTTGGAATGGGTTATTCTATAGCTGAAGGTCCAGAAATTGATACAGTATACAACAATTTCGACGCACTAAATGCTCCACAAGATCATCCTTCAAGAGATTACACAGATACGTTCTATATATCAGATGAGTTGTTGCTTAGAACTCAAACATCACCTGTACAAGTTAGAACAATGTTATCTCAAGATTTACCTATAAAAATAATTTCTCCAGGTAGATGTTTTAGAAGAGATACTCCAGATGCGACTCATTCACCTATGTTCCATCAAATAGAAGCTCTTGTAGTTGGAAAAAATATAAGTATGGCTAATTTGAAATGGACACTTGAATCATTTGTAAAGAAACTTTTTGGAGAAGACACAAAAATAAAATTCAGACCGCATAATTTCCCATTCACAGAACCAAGTGCAGAAGTGGATATTACTTGTTTCAAATGTGGTGGCAAGGGTTGTCCTACATGTAAAGGAGAAGGTTGGATAGAGATATTAGGTTGTGGAATGGTACATCCAAATGTTCTTAGAAATTGTGGAATAGATCCTGAAATTTATAGTGGATTTGCTTATGGAGTTGGAATCGAAAGACTTGCAATGTTCAAATATGAAATAGATGATATAAGATTGATGTTTGAAAATAATAAGAAATTCTTAGAACAATTCTAGTAATTGTAGAAAAATATTTGATAAGCAACAAAAAAAGAAATTAAAAAGAGCATGTATAAAGATAGAAAAGAAATTGAAAAGAAATTAAAAAGAGTATATATAAAGATACAAAAATAAAATTTAAAAATATACTATTTTAGATAAAAAATAAAGTTGTAGAATTTAAAAATAAAAAACAGGAGGTCAAAATTATGTTAGTCCCTTTGAAGTGGCTTAGAGATTATGTAGATATAGATGTAGATGTCAATGAATTCGCCGACAGAATGACAATGACAGGAACAAAGGTTGAAACAATAGAAAATTACGGAGAGGAAATAGAAAATGTAGTAGTAGGAAAAATTATTGAAATAAATCATCATCCAAATGCAGATAAATTGGTAGTGACAAAGGTAGATGTAGGAAATAAATACCTTCAAATAGTAACAGGTGCTAACAATATTTCTGTAAATGATTATGTTCCGATTGCACTTGATGGATCAACTTTGCCTGGTGGCAAAAAAATCAATACAGGTGAGTTGAGAGGAGAACTTTCAGAAGGAATGATGTGTTCACCACAAGAACTTAATATCGATCCTATGTATGTTGATGAAAAATCAAGAAAAGGTATCTATATATTGAATTATCAAGATTCATATGAACTTGGAAAAGATATAAAGAATGTGCTTGCACTTAGAGATTCTACTATAGAATTTGAACTTACATCAAATAGACCAGATTGTAGATGTATAATAGGAATAGCAAGAGAAGCGGCAGCTACTCTAGGTAAAAAAGTAAAATATCCTGAAATAACTGTTAAAGAAAGTGACGAAAAAATTGATTTCGAAGTAGAAATACAAAATCCAGAACTTTGTACAAGATATATTGCCAGAGTTGTGAAAGATGTCAAAATAGAACCATCTCCATATTGGATGCAAAGAAAACTTATGGAAGCAGGAGTAAGACCAATAAACAACATAGTAGATATAACAAACTATGTAATGCTTGAAATGGGTCAACCTATGCATGCTTTCGATTTAGCACAGATAGCAACAAACAAAATAGTAGTTAGAAACGCTACAAAAGATGAGAAATTTACAACACTTGATAAAAATGAAAGAAATCTAGATGAAAACATGCTTGTAATAACAAACGGTGTGGAAAGTTTAGGTATTGCAGGTGTAATGGGTGGACTTAAATCAGGTATCAACAAAAACACAAATGCAATAATTTTTGAAAGTGCAAGTTTCAATAGAGAAAATATCAGAGCAACTTCTAAGAAATTGGGACTTAGAACAGAAGCATCTGCAAGATATGAAAAAGGTGTAAGCTCAGAAGTAGCACTTGATGCAGTGAACAGAGCTGTACAACTTGTTGAGATGTTAGGAGCAGGAAAAGTATGTGAAGGATATGTTGACAACTATCCAAACAAAGCTAAAAAAGCAGAAGTAAAAGCCAACATAAATAATATAAATGCTTTGATCGGTGGAGTAAATATCAGTCAACAAGAAGTCATAGATATATTGAAATCCTTAGAATTTGAATGTGAAATCCTAGGAGAAGAAGATATTTTAGTGAAAGTTCCAGATTATAGACTTGATATGGAACAAGAAGCAGATGTAGTAGAAGAAGTAGCTAGAATCTATGGATTTGACAAAATTCCTTCTCTTGAAATCGAAGGAAATCCTACTATAGGGTTAAAAACAGAACTTCAAAACTTCAGAGATACTGTGAAAGATACACTTATTTCTTGTGGTCATTACGAAATATTGACATATTCTTTTGTAAGTCCTAGTGGAATGACAAAAATAAAAGATAATGAAATCGATGAAAAGAAAAAAGTTAAGATAATTAATCCACTTGGAGAAGAAACATCTGTTATGAGGATTTCTCTAATTCCAAATATGTTAGATGTAATTTCAACAAATATTTCCCATAGTATAGAAGATTTTTCTGCTTTCGAATTTGGAAGTATATTTGTAAATGAAAATGGAGAAATAAAAGAACCAGAAAGAATTTGTATAGCAGAGTATGGAAAAAATATAGATTTCTTTGAATTAAAAGGTGTAGTTGAAATATTACTTAAAGAATTGGGAATTAAAGAATATGAAATAGTTCCAGAAAGAGAAAATACATCTTATCACCCAGGAAGATGTGCAAATGTTGTTTTAAATGGAAAAGTTGTAGGAACTTTAGGAGAAGTAAATCCAGATGTTGCAGAAAACTATGATTTAGGAAAGAGAGTATATATTTGTGAATTGAATGCAAACTTACTATTTGAAAATCAAAATCAAGTATCTCTATACAAACCTCTACCTAAATATCCATCTACTTCAAGAGATATTGCATTAGTTGTAAATAATAGTGTGTATGTTAAACAAATTGATGATATAATAAAAGAAAAGGGTCAAGGTCTAGTAGAAAGTTTTGAATTGTTTGATGTCTATACAGGAAACCAAATTCAAGAAGGATATAAATCAGTAGCATATAATATAGTTTACAGAAGTAGTGAAAAAACATTGACAGATGAAGATGTAAATGAAGTTCACGAAGAAATCCTAAAAGAATTAAAAGAAAAACTTGATGCTAATCTAAGAGCCAATTAATCATTGTCTGGGGGTTTTATTGAATGAATAGAATAGTCGTTAGAATTAATGGATATGAATATACAATTGTAGGGGAAAACTCGGAAAATCATATGTTGCAAATTGCAGAATTTGTGGACAAAGAAATAAAAAGTATAGTGAATATGAATCCTAAACTCAGTCAATCACAAGCGGCGATTCTTTCATCACTCAATATAACTCAGCTTTTGTTTGAGTGTTCAAGTGAAAATGACGCTCTTATGGAAGAAAGAGATAGATTGAAAGAAGAAAATAAGAAGCTTATAGAAGAAAAGCAAGAGTATAAAATTAATTCTAACAAAAAAATCAATGTTCTAGGTGAAATTAATTCAAATAAAGAAATGGATGTACTAAGCGAAAGAGTAGTATCTATGGATGAAGTCTGTTCTGAAGATATTTCTAATGACAAAGTTGTTTCAAAAGAGTTAAAAAATGTTTCTTTAGAGGCTGTTGATATGAAATGTTTGGAAAATACTTCAGAAGATAATATTCTTAAAGAATGTTTGAAAGAAAATTTTAAGGATAACTTTGTTGAAGATGGAATGAAAAATATTTCTGAAAACAATGCTATTGGAGAAGAATCGAACTATACTTCAGAAGAGGAAAGAGAGTTGTATATAAAGTACAACAATGTTCTAAAAGAGCTAGAAAAAACAAAAGAAGAATTGGAACAAGCTAAGAATGATGTCAAGATATCTTCTGATTTGGCTTCTGAATTCCAAAATAAATTCTATGAACTTCAATTGAAAGTTGAAGAAGAAAAATAAGTTGCATCTAATTTTATAGTCAAATATATATTAAAAAAATTATAATGATGTAAATAACTAAAAGTACAAAATTAAAAATGATAAAAAAATAAAAAGAAAACTAATAGATATAGAAAACACCATTGATATTCTAAAATCGATTATCAATGGTGTTTTCTTATTTATAATAGTGGCTTTTCATCAATTAGGTAGATATTTCTATATGATATTAATTCTTTCTCATATTAGAGCTTTTTGATTGTGCATTATTTTTTATCATTGTCATCATTTCATTTGCATATTCTATGCCCAATCCATATACTCCACCAACTTGCTGTATAAGATTTGTAACAGGAGTATATGTTTCAGTGTTAGCCCAGTCACGTTGAAGTTCTA
>JAISUA010000049.1 GCA_031272305.1 Clostridioides sp. | reverse complement strand
GGTACTAACATGGAAAGAAGAGGACCTCTAGCTGCTCATAAGGCTTTCGATCATATAACTCAAGAAATAAGAGAAGCTCTTAAGAAAGCTGACGATGCTCTAGTTGTTTCTGAAGATGTTATAGAACAACATAGACATAAAGGACAAAAGAAAGTTGTAATAGTAAAAGAAATCATGGGTCAAGGAGCAATGCATGACAACCTAATCCTACCTGTTGAACCAGTTGGAACATTAGGAGCTCATCCAAACGTTGACCTTGGAAATATACCAGTAGTATTATCTCCACTTGAAGTATTAGATGGTGGTATACATGCACTTACTTGTATAGGACCTGCATCTAAAGAAATGTCTAGACATTACTATAGAGAACCACTAGTTATAAGAGCAATGAATGATCCTGAAATAGATTTAGTAGGTGTTGTATTTGTTGGATCTCCACAAGCAAACTCTGAAAAATTCTATGTATCTAAGAGATTAGGTATGATGATAGAAGCTATGGATGTTGATGGTGCTATCGTAACAACTGAAGGATTTGGTAACAACCATATAGACTTCGCATCTCATATAGAACAAATAGGTATGAGAGGAGTATCAGTAGTTGGTGTAACTTACTCAGCTGTTCAAGGTGCTCTAGTTGTTGGTAACAAATACATGACTAACATGATAGACAACAATAAATCTAAACAAGGTATAGAAAACGAAATACTTTCTAACAATACTTTATCTCCAGAAGATGCTGTAAGAGCACTGACTATGCTTAAATCAGTAATGGGTGGGGAAGAAATCAAAGTTGCTGAAAGAAAATGGAATCCAAATGTTAAATTAAATAACATTGAAGCTATTGAAAAAGCAACTGGTGAAAAAATAGTTCTTGAAGAAAATGAACAATCTCTACCAAAGAGTAAGAAGAGATTAGAAATATACGAAAAAGAAGAAAATTAGTATTTTAATAAATTATAGTAAGGGAGAAATTACGAATGGATAGATTAAAATATATTTCTTCAGAAAGAATGTTTGAAGGCGTAATCGTAGAAATTACGGATGCTAGTGTAACAATTGATCTGAAAGGTCGTCTTGGGCAATTCAAGATTCCTCACAGAATGTTGATTGCAGAAGATACACTTAAATTGGGACAAGAAGTAGGATTTCTGATGACCTATCCGGAAGTATTAGGCCCTGAACCAAATGAAGAATACTTGAGAAATATAACGAATGAAAAAAACTTTAGAGAAAAAGTAATTAAAAGAATGCAAGAGAAAAAGAAAGGAGAAAAATAATGAGTCTAACAACAGTAAAAGGACTTCAATCTGAGATATTCGTGCCAATAACACCTCCTCCGGTTTGGGCTCCTGTAACAAAAGAACTTAAAGATATGACAATTGCACTAGCAACAGCGGCAGGTGTTCATTTAAAAAGTGATAAAAGATTTAATCTAGCAGGAGATACAACTTACAGAGAAGTTCCTGATACAGCTTTATCAAGTGATTTAATGGTATCACATGGTGGATATGACAACGGTGACGTTAATAAAGATGTTAACTGTATGTTCCCTATAGATAGATTACACGAATTAGCAAAAGAAGGATATATAAAAGGTGTTGCACCTGTACACTATGCTTTCATGGGTGGTGGTGGAGACCAAACTGCATTTACAGAAAAAACTGGTCCAGAAATCGCTGCAAAACTTAAAGAAGAAGGCGTAGATGGCGTAGTTATGACAGCTGGCTGAGGTACTTGTCATAGAACTGCCGTGATCGTGCAGAGAGCAATAGAAGCAGCTGGTATACCAACTATAATAATAGCAGCTCTTCCTCCAGTAGTAAGACAAAACGGAACTCCAAGAGCCGTTGCTCCATTGGTACCAATGGGTGCAAATGCTGGACAACCACACAATGTAGAAATGCAAACAGGTATTTTGAAGGATACATTAAAACAATTAGTTGAAATACCTTCAGCTGGTAAAATAGTAACATTACCATATGAATACCATGCACAAGTATAATAACTAGTTTACAGAGATAAAAATTAAACTATAATACTAACAAAATAAGTTTGATAAAGCAAATAGATCTCCTGTCTGCAGTTTGGCAGGTAGGAGATTATTTGCATAAATTCATATAAGTTTATATAAATAAAAAAATAAACCAATAGGACACGAAAGTTGAGGATTGGGTTCTATGGAAGAGAAAATTTTAAGAAAACTTGTTATAAGACCATTTCATATCAATGAGGTCGTATTTGGAAAGAAAACATCTATAAATAAAGATATACTTACAATAAAAGAAGATATTTTAGAAAATTTACTAAAAACTTGTAAAGTCATCGAAAAAATAGATGTAGAAATTATCAAACCTGGTGACCATAATAGAGAAATTAACACGATTATGGATATAATACCTATTTCTACAAAAGTATTGGGTAGAATAGGTGAAGGTATTACTCATACACTTACAGGAGTATATGTTATGCTTACAGGTGTAGATAAGAATGGAAGACAAATGCATGAATTTGGCTCATCTGAAGGAATACTGAGTGAAAAATTAATGCTTGGAAAACGAGGAACACCAGGACCAAATGATTATATCATCCATATGGATGTAACTTTGAAAGGAGATCTTCCTTTTGCAAGAGATTTGGCACTTGAATCGTTTCGAGTTTGTGATGATTATATTCAAGAAATTAGAGAAGTTCTTAAATACGAGGATGGAAGAAATTCATATGACTCTCAAGAGTATTTTGATATAGTCAGACCAGGCAAAAAGAAAGTTGTAATTGTGAAAGAAATCGCAGGACAGGGAGCTATGTATGACAATATGATGTTTATGAGTGAACCAAGTGGTTTTGCAGATGGAGTATCAATTATTGATATGTGCAATATGCCTATGGTTTTATCTCCTAATGAATTCAGAGATGGCATACTTAGATCTATGACTTAGATTTTTAAATTTAGTTCTTATAAGTCTTATTATGAGAACTAGATTTTCGTTGAAAAACGAAAATTTATGTTCGAATATCAAGACTTATTACCTTGATTTTATTTCAAGTTCCTATAAGTCTTATTATGAGAAGCGTATATGATAGAAAACGTATGTTTTCGCACTTTGAATAACTAGACTTATCTAATTTGATTTTCTTTAAGTGATGATAAGTCTTATTATGATAAGTTCATTTCAATCGAAAGCGGAGCTTTCAGAACTTCGAATATCAAGACTTGCAACATTGCTTTAAAAATAAGTTTTTGCAAGTCTTATCATAATATAAGCGTTAAATTATATAAACTTGTTTGTTTAATTGCAAAACAAAAGTTGAATTATGCAATATTGTTTGTTTAATTACAAATAAAGATTCTATTATGATTTATGATTTATAAAAACTAAAGTAAGATTATAGCTAAAATTTTAATTTTTCGGAGGTGTTTTTATGGGAGTAGGACCTTCAACAAAGGAAACAAGTTTACATCATTTCAGAGATCCTCTTTTAGAAGTTGTATCAAATGATACAGATGTAGATTTGTTGGGAGTTGTTGTATTAGGAACTCCTCAAGAGAACAAATACAAGAACCTTGTAGGTCAAAGACTTGCAGTATGGCTTGAAGCTATGAGAGCAGATGGTGCTATAATATCTTGTGACGGATGGGGAAATTCACATGTTGATTTTGCCAATACATTCGAAGAAGTTGGAAAAAGAAATATTCCTGTTGTAGGAGTAACTTTCAATGGAGTACAAGGAAAGTTTGTAGTTTCAAACAAATACATGGATACAATTGTCGATATGAATAAATCACAAGAAGGAATTGAAACAGAAGTAGTAGGCGAAAATAATGTCGATGAATTAGATTCAAAGAAAGCGTTGGCATTTTTGAAGCTGAAAATGAGAAAAGCAGAAGAAAAAAATAAATAAAGAACAGTAGGGGGAAATAATATGAAATTTTCTAGAGGTATTCAAGCAATAGATTCACATACAGCTGGAGAAGCTGCAAGAATAGTAGTAGGAGGAATTCCTAACATCAAAGGTAACACAATGGCAGAAAAGAAACAATACTTAGAAGATCATTATGATCATATAAGAACTGGTATAATGCTAGAACCAAGAGGTCACAATGATATGTTTGGTGCTGTTATGACTGCTCCATGCAATCAAGAAGCTGATTATGGTATCATCTTTATGGATGGTGGCGGATACCTAAATATGTGTGGACATAACACTATAGCTGCTATGGCTGTTGCTGTTGAAACAGGAATGGTAGAAGTTACAGAACCTATAACTAAAGTTGTACAAGAAACTCCAGCAGGAATGGTAAGAGGAGAAGTTACTGTAGTAGATGGAAAAGCAAAAAGCGTATCTTTCTGCAACGTGCCTGCATTCTTATACAAAGAAAATCAAGAAGTTGAAATGCCTGAATTAGGAACAGTTAAATTTGATATAGCATTTGGAGGAAGTTTCTTTGCAATAGTACATGCAAGCCAATTCAAAATGGAAATACTACCTGAAAATGCTGGTCAATTAACTAAACTAGCTATGAAATTAAGAGATATTATAAATGAAAAAATAGAAATACAACATCCTACTCTTGCTCATATAAAAACAGTTGACCTAATAGAAATTTACGATAAGCCAACTCATCCAGAAGCAACTTACAAGAATGTTGTTATATTTGGACAAGGACAAGTAGATAGATCTCCTTGTGGTACAGGAACAAGTGCAAAACTTGCAACTCTACATGCAAAAGGTGAACTTAAAGTTGGAGAAAAATTTGTATATGAAAGTATTCTAGGAACACTATTCTATGGTGAAATAGTTGAAGAAACAAAAGAAGGCGAATTTGACGCTGTAATTCCTAAGATTACTGGATCTGCTTATATCACAGGATTCAATAACTTTATGTTTGATGATGAAGATCCTGTTAAATACGGATTCATATTAAAATAATCTAATCTAAATTCTATTAAATTTGGATTTATATTAAATTAATCATATAAAGGTTCTATTTAATGTGGATTTGTGTTAAAAAGATTTGATAAACATTCTATTGAATATAGATTTATATTAAAATAATTGGTTATATGCTGATAATACAGTTATAGATATATAGTTATCAGCATATAATCATATATAAAAAATCTATAAATTATTTAAGTAATAGAGATATCATATAAGTCAGTGTCAATATTTTGTATAGACTTTTATTTAGGTTATACATTTATACATTAATAAATTTATATATTTGCATATTTGTAGATTTACGTATTTATACATTGATAAATTTATATATTTGCATATTTGTACATTTAGACTTTTTAAAAGTAATTATAAAAAATATTTTACGCTATCTTATATAGAAGTTTTAAGAAATTTTTATGAATAGATTTAATATAATATTATGAATAGATTTAATATAATATAATGTATTTTTCTTGATATATATTTATTCGTGTAAAATTTTGAACTGATCATAAATAATTGATTATAATATTGACAATATAAATTGTCAAAACATTATAAAAAAAAATAAT
>JAISUA010000042.1 GCA_031272305.1 Clostridioides sp. | reverse complement strand
AAGTACTCTATAATATACTGAATACTGCAACATTACAAAACCATTTTCTAATAGACCTTTGCGAAATTTTCTATACTGTTTTTTATTTGCTTCTGTCTCCATTGGTAAATCAAACATACAAAATAGTCTCACTTTTTCATAACTCACTTTCATCACTCCAAAAAATCTGATAATTTAATTTTATTTAATAAGAAAACGTTTTCATCTTCCATAGATTTCACGAAACTTAATATATAATTTTGCATAACTATATCAACACTGCTGTTTTTCCCATCTAATTTCATAGGTTGATTCAAAAAATTAATTAATTTCAACCTTTTTTCATAAGTCAAATATTCATCTTCATCTAAGACCTTAGTATTTATATAATAATCCATAATAGGTCTAAACGGCTCCATCAAATCATCTACAAGGTTATATGCATTGTACTCGTTCCTATGAAAAACTCCAAGCATAGGTAACAGACCTTGACCAACTACTAGACGTGCTACCTGAGAACGAACGATAGCATATCCAAAATTCATCATAGCATTTTCTATACAAGCATCTTCTCTTGTAAAATTCATTCCGTAAAGGGAATTGAAGTAAACTTTTGCTGCGTGACCTTCTCTATTAGTACTATCGCCTGGAAGTATATTTTCTACAAAACTTTTCATTAAATCTGATCTTTCACTATCATATTTTAGTATTTTGATAACTTCTAGTTGATTGTTTATCTTTTGAGAAACAATTTCTTTCCAAATATTCTCTTTGATAGATTTACTCCATTGTGATTGATGCATAGCTCTTTTAGCTGTCTTGTGATAACTTCCATAGCTCAAAAACAATCCTGTAGGAAGATATTTCTGATCGCATATTACAAGCACAATATTGTATTTGCTTATCTGAGATAAAAGCCTTGTTGTAATCACTGTATCTACTCCTTCTACAATAATTGTAGCTATGTCTGCTAAAGGAATAAAATATTTTTCTCCTAACTTTGTAACTTCTAGATTATCTAGTTTGATCTTCATTTTTTCGCAATCTTTGATATGAACTGTTCTCCAACTCATTTTTCCCTCCAACGTAAAATCCCCTATCATATAGATAGGGGATTGAATTCGGCATAAAGCCTTATCTTTGTAGATTCTCAAAAATTTTGTATCAGTGCGAAACGTCTTTCGCACTTTTATAATAACATAATTATATAAAAAATACAAGTTATTCTGCAAAACTTTTTGTTTTTTTATTCTTTATTCCCCTAAGTTTTTCTTTTTTAATATAATGTGGATTCCCAAGTACATCTGTATTTACTTTGTAAATCTTAAATCCCTTTTTAGCAAATTTCCTTTTGATTTTACCTTCTCCATTTGCGTTTTCATAAACGCTAACTGTTTCATATTTATCAAATTTAACTCTATCTATAGGTTTTAATTCTACGTTTCCATTGCCATATTCAGTAGATTTACAATTTCTTGAACCAAAAAGTAACTCTATGCTTTCATTTGTATTTGTGTCTTCTACTTTTATCCTATCACCTCTATATAATGAAAAACAAAACTCAGATTTATCAGAAACTTTTTCCTTATTTTTTATCTCATTATACTTATCTATATCTATTCCATAATTATTTTTACCACTGTATTTAAGATCTGCATATTTTATTCCCATTATTTCATATTCTTTTTTATTATGGTTATAATAAACATCTGTTCTCCAAGATTTTAATTTTAACAGTACTACTTTTTTATTTTTTGCTGTATCAGGTGTTATATCTATATGTGAGCCAAGTTTTTCGTCATAATATTTAAGTGATTTTATAACTGGTCCATTATTTTTCTTAGCATATTTAGTAATATATCCATTTTCACGTCTATACATCTCAAAAGGAGATACATCTTCTGTTTTAAGTGTACCATCACTTTGTATAACTTCTTCTTTATCAGGATAATCTTTCATTATCTTTTCCAATTTTTCAAACGATTTGTTATCTAAGTTACGCATAAGAAAAACAGACGGAACTTTATTAGGTACATACGGATCTTTATCATATTTCTCTTTAAATTTTTTATAATTTTTTTTGTAAGAATATATATCTTTAATTGTTGCAATAATATAATCTTCTTGTTCATCGTCATTTTTGTTGAATTTTCTAGTAGAACGCATTTGTTGATTAGCTACTGCTCTATTCACTTTCTTATCTACTTCGTGATTAAACTTTATCATTTTATACATATACTCTTCATTTGTTACATTGCTTAGAAAACTCTCATAGTTAGTTTGATAAGCAAGTCCTTTAAATTCTTCATCATCTATTATTTCTACTTTACTTATATCATTTTCTAATTCTAAAAAATTATCATCAACAGATGTAGCTATCATAGTTGCATCTGTTTCTTTAAATAATTTTATTAATGGACTCACTGCCACTATAGTAGCATCTATTGCGTGATGATGATGAGTATCACGATTCTTGTTTATGCTCCAAATTTTTCTTAACGTAGATGTCCATTTTCCTCTTACTACTGATACTTTTATCTCCATATTGTTTGCTTTTATAAAACTATTTATTTCATTCAATACTACACGAGAAGCATATCTTGTATCTACTAGGTTTCTAGCTATAAAACGTTTTCTTACTTCCATGTTATTAATATCTTCACTAAATAAAAGCTTCTTTTTTTTTCTATCTGAATATCTTTTATTCGCTTTTACTTGTTTAGTGAAACTAGCAAATCCTTGTCCTCCTTCGTTTTGCATATACTGATAAGGAGTTTGTTTTGCTTTACGTTGATTTTCTGATCTTCTTACTAATACTTTATTGTTCAAAGAATCATCAAATGAAACAGATAAAGGTATTATGTGATCTATCTCAAAATTACCTTTGTTTTGTAATAGTTCTATCGCTTCTATTTGTTTGCCTGAATAAGGATCTATTTCTTCTTGAAGATACCACAAACGTATCATTGTAGCAAAATTTTTACCTTTTAACTTCTTGCTAAATTCTAGTTCACTAATCTTAACTTTACTTTTAAAATATTCAAAAGCATTATCTTTTTCTTCTTTATTTTGCTTTTGCATTTTTTGAATGTTATCTCTTTCTTCTTTCTCATTCTTATCTCTTGGCATTTCGATAACCAAATATTCTATTTGATTATTGTATTTATCTAGCAAAGCATTAAATATTTTCAGTGATTCTTTAACTGATTTAGAAACAACAGGATTGTATATCTCATCTGTAATCATTTTTATAGGCACATTCTTTTTACCTGAATATTTTTCATAATCAGACTTTATCATACTTCTTTCTACCAAAAGAGTATGTTGCTCTTTTGATGTTTGTAACATTTCAGGAATAAGCTCTTTCATTGTTTTTAAAGAAAATCTATGCCATTTGTTGTTGGATTTCAAATCAAAGCTAGAAAGATTATCTAATATTTTTTGAATTAAATTTTCATTTATATCATACTTATCTTTTAACATTTCAAGTTGTTTTCTTACTGCAGCTTTTTCTGTATTAAGAGTTATCTTAGCAGAAATCTCATCAATAAAATTTATACTCCAATTTGCAATATCTATAGGTTCCTCTAATTCTAAGAAATCTTTACGAACTTTTCTATATACTTGCATTGAATGTATTTCAGGTTTACCTTTTTCATTTATTCTATATCCTTTTATATCTTCTACTTTGCAACCTGCTATCTCTGCTATAATATTCATAACTTTTTTAGAATCAAGTGTAGTAGTAGTTTCTTTTAACTTATTTATTATCTTTTCTTTCATCTCTTTTGTAAGCTTACCATCATACATTTTAAGATTGCTTAAATTTATTATTCTCAAGTTGTTTAAATCATTTAGAAGATTAAATAATTGAGCAGTATAGCTATTTCCAGCAGCTCTAAATTCGTCTGGATAAATTTTATCTCTTCCTATAAGCTCTTCAAATAAATTATCTAAAGTTCTTCCATCAGTTTTGTAAATTCCATAATCTGTTCTTGATTTTTCACTTCCTGGACCTTCGTAATATTCTCTTTTTCTAGTGATTATTTTTATAACTTCTTGAATAAATTCATCAGAAATATTTTCATTGAATTCTTTTTGTTTATTTAATATTCTATTTGCTTCATCAGAATAATCTTTAGTTGGGAATACATTTAAAAGAATCCACTTATCTCCCTTTATTTGACCTCTTACTTGTCCATATTTTTCTAGTCTTTCAAGTTGAATTTCTCCAGGAGTTTTTCCTTCTTGTAGAAGTTTTTGATTTATATTTATACTTGCTTTATAATTAGATGTTTTTTTGTCTTCATCTAATTCTAAATCTCCCAAATCATAACTTATTCCACGTCTTTTTGCTATATGATAAAGTGCAAAAGCTAGCTCTTCATTCGATAATTTTTCATTTAATCCATTCACTCTAAGTTCATACGGATTTTTATACTTTTTATCGTTTACTAAACTTTCAAATTTATCAATTGATATAATATCATATATTTCAAAAATCTTTTTTAAATCCATTAATCTAGTCGTTCTTCTTCTTTTTAGTCTTTTACTTCCTCTAAAAGATCTTCTTTCTTTGTTATTATCTGGCGATGCTGAAGAAAATATAGATACTCCACATTCTAATATATCCCCATTTTCTGTATTAAGTACACTATAACCAACTGAAGCAACACCTATGTCTAATCCAATACTGACTCCGCTCATACGCTATTCTCCTTATGATTTTTATCTTTGATATTTCTATAACTATATTTTTGATACTTCTAATGACTTCATACTATAAAATAAATATAGAGTACTCTTAGACTGTAAAAATATTTATACTATCAAAGAACCATAAAAGATTTACTAATAATTTCAATCTAAAAGTACTCTTTAAAAAACAAACTACAATATTACAACTTTTCTTTCTGTAAAAAAACTATTATTAAATTCTAATCTTACTACTTTTCTTCCTATAAAAAACCATCGAACAACTATATTCTTGCTACCTTCGTTTCTATTGCTGCTTTTTTCACTGCTTCTATTACATTTTCTGTTACTTTTTTATTCAAAATATCTGGAAGTACATATTCTGGACTTAGCTCTTCATCTGACACTGTATCTGCTATTGCTCTTGCTGCTGCTATTTTCATTTCCTCATTTATATCAGTTGCTCTAACATCTAAAGCACCTCTAAATATTCCTGGAAATGCAAGCACATTGTTTACTTGATTAGGAAAATCAGATCTTCCAGTTCCCATTATAAATGCTCCTGCTTCTTTTGCTTCATCTGGCATAATTTCTGGTACTGGATTTGCCATAGCAAGGATTACAGGTTTTTCTGCCATAGATCTAACCATTTCTTTTGTAAGCATTCCAGGTGCTGATACTCCTACAAATACATCTTTACCTTTTATTACATCAGCAAGTTTTCCTGTTTCATTGAACTTATTTGTTACTTTAGCCATTTCTTTTTGTGCCCAATTTATATTTTCACTATCAACAGTTATAGCACCATTTATATCACATAGAATTACATTCTTTACATTCAT
This sequence comes from Clostridioides sp., assembly GCA_031272305.1. Lineage (GTDB taxonomy): Bacteria > Bacillota > Clostridia > Peptostreptococcales > Peptostreptococcaceae > Metaclostridioides. Next base: position 8,471 of record JAISUA010000042.1, on the reverse strand, counting down.
ATTTAATAGTATTTTTGATATTGCTATACCTGCAGATCCTGCACCATTTATTACTACTTGTAAATCTTCTATTTTTTTGTTTTCTAAAAGTTTCACTGCATTTATAATTGTTGCTGCTACTACTATTGCTGTACCGTGTTGGTCATCGTGAAATACAGGTATTTCTAAAGTTTCTTTTAATTTTTGTTCTATCTCAAAACAACGTGGAGCAGATATGTCTTCAAGGTTGATTCCACCGAAAACTGGCTCCATCAATTGTACTGCATGAACTATTTCATCTACATCATTTGTTTTTAAACATATAGGCATAGCGTCTACGTTTCCTATTTGTTTAAACAGAATCGCCTTTCCTTCCATAACTGGAATAGATGCTTCTGCTCCTATATTTCCAAGTCCAAGTACAGCACTACCATCGCTCACAATCGCAATAGTGTTGCCTTTTGCAGTATATTTGTAAACATCATCTTTGTTTTCATGTATTTTTAGACAAGGCTTAGCAACTCCAGGTGTGTATGCAATTGATAAGTCGTCCTTTGTTTTAAGTTCTATCTTACTTTCTATTGATAACTTCCCTTGATTTTTCTCATGTAATTCAAGAGCAAGTTGTCCATAATCTTTTGACATTTTTAATGAATCCTCCTAAAAATATTATTATGAGAAGTGCATATAATAGAAAACGGATGTTTTCGCACTTCGAACCAAGTAGGAAACTTCGATTACGAAAATCAGAGATTTTCTATCTCAGTTTTTTCAAGACTTATTACCTTGATTTTATTTCAAGTTCTTATAAGTCTTATTTTGAGATATAGAAATTCTTATTTCGCTCACTCTGAAAAATATAAACATATTGTAACGAAAATTATTTTTTCTATCTCTCTATTTTCAAAACTTATTATATTATATTTTCTTTTAAATATTATCTTTGATATTCTTTTCTTCCTGTTTCGTAAATATTATTTCCTTTGGAATCTATTGCTACAGTTAATTGCAAATCTTCTACTTCAATTCTTCTTATAGCTTCTGCTCCTAAATCATCATATGCAATTATTTCGCATGACTTAATTTTATTTGAAATATAAGCTCCTGCTCCACCTATTGCAGCAAGATAAACAGCCCCATATTTTTTCATTCCTTCTATTACATTGTCTCCTCTTTTTCCTTTTCCTATCATTATCTTTAGACCTTTTTCAAGAAGAGGAATAGTCAAATCATCCATTCTATAACTTGATGTAGGACCAGCAGACCCTATCACTCCACCCTCTTTAGTAGGACTAGGACCTACATAATAGATTCCTTGTCCATCTACATCGAAAGGAAGTTCTTTTCCATTTTCTAAACATTCTATCAATCTTTTGTGTGCTGCATCTCTTGCAGTATATAATACTCCAGAAATACTTACCATATCTCCAGATTTTAAATTTTCAACATCTTCTCTTGTTACAGGCATATTCAACTTAATCATTTTCCATAATCCTCCTTATAATATTACTTCTGCATGTCTTGACGCATGGCAATTTATATTTACAACTACAGGAAGTCCTGCAATATGTGTAGGATATGTTTCTATATGAAGATCAAGTGCAGTTGTATCTCCTCCAAAACCTTGAGGACCTATTCCAAGTTTATTGATTGATTCCAAAAGTTCTAATTCTAACTCTGCTATTTGTTTATCTGGATTTCTGTCGCCTATTTCTCTAAATAATGATTTCTTTGCAATCTCAGCACATTTGTCTAAAGTTCCACCTATTCCTACTCCAATAACAAGTGGTGGACAGGCATTTGGACCTGCTTCTGATACTGTTTCTATTACAAATTTTTTAATTCCTTCAAGACCATCAGAAGGTTTTAGCATTTTAGATTTGCTCATGTTTTCACTTCCAAAACCTTTTGCTGCAAATCTTATTCTTAATTTATCCCCTTTTACCATATCATAATGAATAACAGCTGGAGTGTTGTCCTTAGTATTTACTCTATTGATTGGAGATTCTACTACAGATTTTCTAAGGAATCCTTCTGTATATCCTTTTGCAACACCTTTGTTGATAGCTTCTGTTATAGTGTCGCCTTCTACTAATACTTCTTGTCCTACTTCAACAAAAAATACAGCCATTCCTGTGTCTTGACACATTGGAGTGTTAGTAGTTCTTGCAATTTCTGCATTTTCCATTAGAATAGATAAAATATTTTTACCTACTTCACTTCTTTCTTTCAAGCAATTTTCTTTGAAAGAATTTACTACATCTTCTCCTAGATTAGTGTTTGCAGTAATGCACATTTTACTGACTTGGTTAGTAATTTCTTCTGATTTAATAATCTTCAATTTAATTCCCCTCTTTTTTTAAGAATTTATTCTATATAAAAAGACTTATAATAACTTTTAATAAAATCAAGGTAATAAGTCTAATTATCACTTAAGTAAGAGCTAATGATATACGTATTTACAAAAGTAAGATAGAAAATACATGATTTTTATTATCTTACTTTCTAAACTACTTTTATAAATTTATACATCTACTATCTTTTTTTATTTGACATATTCTTTGTTTTGCTTGATTTATTATTTTTTATATTTGATGAACTTTGTCTTCTGTTTGATGAACTTTGTTTTGATGAACTTTGTTTTTTGTTTGATATATGTTCTCTTTTATACGAATTATATCTATTTTTATTATTAAAATGTTCTTTTGGTTTGATCAAACACTTATGACCATACCCAATCAAATCCAATCTTCCAGCTTCTACAAGTGCCTCATGTACTAAATCATAATTTCTCGGAACTCTATATTGAAGCAACGCTCTTTGCATTGCTTTTTCTTTCTTTGATTTTGGAATATACACTTCTTTCATTGTTAAAGGATCTATTCCTGTGTAGAACATAGTCGTAGAAAGAGTGCCAGGTGTAGGATAAAAATCTTGCACTTGTTCTGGTTGATAATGAATATCTCTCAAAAATTCAGCAAGCTCTATAGCATCATCAAGTGTTGAGCCTGGATGAGATGACATCAAATATGGAACTAAAAATTGTTTTTTTCCTATCTTCTCATTTAGTTTGAAGAATTTGTTGCTAAATTCTCGATACGATTTTCCAGCTGGTTTTTGCATATGTTTAAGAACATTATCAGAAATATGTTCAGGAGCAACTTTCAGTTGTCCACTTACGTGGTGTTCTACAAGTTCTTTGAAAAATTTATCACTTTTATCAGCCATCAAGTAATCGTATCTTATTCCTGATCTTACAAACACCTTTTTTATATTAGGCAAATTTCTCAACGTTCTAAGTATATCAAGATATTCCATATGATCAACTTTCAAATTTTTACATGGCGAAGGATAAAGGCACTGTTTGTTCTTGCAAGCACCTAAAGTTGCTTGTTTTTCGCAAGCTGGAAATCTAAAATTCGCAGTAGGTCCACCTACATCGTGAATATATCCTTTGAAATCATCAAATTTTGTAATATCAATAGCTTCATTTACTATAGATTCCTTGCTTCTACTCTTCACTGTTCTTCCTTGATGAAATGTAATCGCACAGAACGAACAACTTCCAAAGCAACCTCTATTGGAAACTATACTGAATTTCACTTCTTTGATCGCCGGTATTCCACCTGACTTTTCATACATAGGATGATAAGTCTTTTGATAAGGCAAAGCGTATACTTCATCTAATTCTTCTTGTTCTAGTGGTGTCATCGGCTTATTTTGAACCAAATATTTCCCTGAATGTTCTTGAACAAGTACCTTTCCTCTATAAGGATCTTGTTCGTCGTACTGTATCTTAAATGTAGAAGCATATTTCATCTTATCAGAACATACTGCTTTGTAAGAATCAAGCAATATATAATCTCCATACAATTCATCTAGACTATCTGCTATATAACAAGTTCCATCTATATGTCTTATATACTTTCTATCAAAACCATTGTTAAGTGCATCCGCTATCTCAACTATTTGTTTTTCACCCATTCCAAATACAAGTATATCAGCACCACTATCAATAAGAATCGATTTTCTTACTCTATCACTCCAATAATCGTAATGTGCAAATCTTCTAAGACTTGCTTCTATTCCTCCAATTATTATTGGTACTTTTCCATAGGCCTCTCTTATTTTATTTGAATATACTATAGTAGGCATATCTGGTCTGTGGTCTGCTTCTCCTCCAGGAGAATAAGCATCAGTTTTTCTCTTGTGTTTGCTAACTGAATAGTGATTTACCATAGAATCCATATTTCCACTATTAACAAGAAAACCTAATCTAGGTTTCCCAAGTTTTTTGAAATCATCTGTTGTCTTCCAATCTGGCTGAGCTATTATTCCTACTTTGTATCCGTTTTTTTCTAATACTCTTGAAATGATCGCTGCACCAAAACTGTGATGATCTACATAAGCATCTCCAGTAACTAAAACAAAATCAAGCTCTTCCCAACCTCGTTGTTCCATATCTTGCCTATTTACTGGTAAAAAATCATTTTGCATTTATATTTATCTCCTTGCTTATTCAAGCATAATCTCTATTTTTTTAATATAATCTATGCTATTCTTTAAAATATAATCTATTCGATTATATAATTTATATTTCTGTATATTGCATATCTATATAATTTATATTTCTATATATTGTATATCGTTCTCAGTTACCGGTATCCATTCTTCTTCAAAATCGGCATCTGTAATTTTCCCAACAGGCATCTTCATATACTTTCCATGTGCCTTTGCAGCTACAGTTCCATCTTTTAATATTATTTCTCCTGTTCCTTCAAACAACTTTCTGTTTTCTGTTGTGATTCTTCCAATACATTTAATCGTTTCATCAAGTGGCACAGGTTTCTTAAATTGAACCTCTATAGAAATTGTGACACCCCAAATGTCATCATTATTTACACTTACAGCTCTACCTATTGTTTCGTCCAAAATAGCAGTAATTATTCCGCCATGAACTCTTCCTGGATAACTTTGATGCCATTCTTTTGTATTGCTAAGTGATACAATATCTCCACTTTCAAGTTCGTAGAAATTTGTGTGTAATCCTAAATCATTTTCAATACCACAAACTATACAAGACTTGCTCACATTTTGGACTTTTGTAACCTTATATTTCATAATATATTACACACCACCTATTCACTCATTACTTCTTAATTTGAGTTTTTTTTAAATTTATATATTACTTAATTGACTTTCAATATTTATTTTGAAATCATAAAGTTTTTTATTCTATTATCTATTTTAAAATTAAATACTTAATTGAGTTTCAGTATTTATTTTGAAATTAAATATTAACTAATTTTTATTCATGCACTATCTTTGTTTTCTTTTCCAATCTAGCAAGTAAATTTTTCTCGTCGCTTTCGCTCATTGCTTTTAGATATACATTATATTTATTATTATCTAAATATAATGTCAATTTTTTATTACTATTTTCAATGACAGCTTTTCTTATTTTTAATAATTTAATATTAATATTTTTCTTTTGACCTGTATAATAAGTATATTTATTGTTTATTTCTATACTTAGATTATCTATCCTAATGTAAACAATTTCAGAATGACTTTTAGCTAGATTTCTTCCTTGTTGAAATAACAAAACAGCTATTATTACAAGAAGAAAATATGCTATAATAACTTTTTTATATGCTAATACAGATAACAAAAGCAGTATTATTGAAAGTATATAAAAAATCATAGAGGCTTTCTTGAAATAACCTCTATCAAAATATTTTATATTATATATATTATTTTTACTCAAGTACTCATCTCCTAAACTGAACCTCCCACGACTTAAGTCGTAAGAATCCTTGCTTATTTAATAAAATTTTTATTTTTTCTATAAATTTTATAAATAAATAGAAAACTTCAATTACAAAAATAATTGTTTATATATCGTCATTTTTATATTATTATTTCTATATCGTTGTTTATATATCATTTTTTTATATCATTTTTGCAATATTTATTAAACCTAAGAAATTGATTGCAATGTAATCACAATCAATTTCTTTTTTTATCATAATTTTAAATGCAACTTAAATCTATATAGCTCTTAAAATTTTAGTTATATATCTAAATAATTTCATACTTTAAGATTTGCATACTTTTATCTTTTCATGGTTTAAGATTTTGCATACTTTTATCTTTTCATGATTTAAGATTTTGCATACTTTTATATTATTCTTCTAGTTCTTTGAATTTATCGCCAAATAATTCTCCTATGCTTCCTAGTGAATCTTCTACTTCCATATATTCAGAAATATCTTCTTCTGGTTCTCTATTTGCTTCTTTTATAGATATCAAAAGTCTTTCATTTTTTGGTTTGAATTCTAATACTTTAGCTTTTATAACATCTCCAACATTTACTACATTAGTAACTTTAGCTACTCTTTCGTTTGCTAATTCAGATATAGGAAGATAAGCATCTACACCTTCTCTTATTTGAACAAAAGCTGCTCTTTCTATTACTCTAACAACTGTTCCTTCGATAACATCGCCTACTTTTATTTCTTTAGAAATTAATTCCCAAGGATCGTTGTTTATATCTTTAAGTGCAAGTGCAATTCTTTTATTTTCAGGATTGATATCTAATACATACACTGATACTTCTTGACCTTCAGAAAGAACGTCTTCAACTTTATTAACTCTATTCCAAGATAAATTCTTGATATGAGCAAGTCCTTCGATTCCTCCGATATCAATAAATGCACCGTAAGACATAATATTAGTTACTTTTCCTTCTATTTTTTGTCCTACTTGAAGTGAATTAAATAGATCTTCTTTTTCTTGTTTTTTTCTAGCTTTTTCTGCTTCTCTTTCAGCTTTGATTCTAGCTCTTTTTTCTGCTCTTTGAACATCTAATCTTTCTTGAAGTACATCTCTGTGAGATGCTACAAGTCTATTTCTTTTTGTGTTTATTTCTTTTACATATACTTCAAGATTTTGATTAGCATATGCGTTTGTTTCTGTTACAAATTTTGTATCAAGTTGTGAAATAGGAATAAATAATGAATATGCTCCATATCTAGCAAATACACCATTGTTGATACATTTTTCAACACTTACAGTTATTATTTTATGTTCTTCAAAAGCATTTTTTATTTCTTTATAATCATTCTTTTTGTCTGATTGAGTCTTAGAAAGTTTTATAAGTCCATCTTTTTGTGATACTTTTGCAATAGTAGCTTCTATTTCATCTCCTACATTGAATACTTCTGAAATCAAAGCTCCTTTTTTCATATTTAATTCTTCATAAGGAATAATTGCATCAAATCCAGTTTCTAAATTTAGTAAAACATAATCGTCTTTTATTTCTTTTATTGATGCTTTTACTTCATTTCCCACTTTTATCTTATCTAGCTCACGTTCTTGTTCAGCAAGAAGTTGCTCCATTGTTAGTTCTTCATTTTCGATATAATCCATTTTAATTCATCCTTTCAATTTATATATTGACAATTTCATTACTTTATATTATACCACAAAGATTGATATTCTTGACTTAATTTTTGTATTATGTTTGTGCTTTATTATAAGAAGTGGATATGATAGAAAACGAATGTTTTCGCACTTCGAACAAGGTAGGAAACTTCGATTACGAAAATCAAAGATTTTCTATCTCACTTTTTTCTAGACTTATTACATTGGTTTTATTTCAAGTTATTATAAGTCTTATTATGAGAACTATATTTTCGTTGAAAAAAAACAAAAATTTACGTTCGAATATCAAGACTTATTACATTGGTTTTATTTCAAGTTCTTATAAGTCTTATTATGAAAAGTTCATTGCAATTGAAGTTAAACTTTCAATCGCAATGAACTAAATTTAATATTTTTTTATTTTATTTTTTTATCAAATTTTTTTCTACAAGAAAATTATGTGCTACCTCTTCTGGTGATTTTCCTTCGTTATCTACTTGATAATTCAAATCAGCCATTGTTTTGTCATCAATTTTTCCTGATAACTTATTCAAAACTTCTTTAAGTTCTGGATATTTTTTAAGAGTATCTTCTCTTACAATTGGTACAGCGTAATATGGTGGGAAAAATCCTTTATCATCTTCTAATATCTTAAATTTAAATTTTTGTACTAAACCTTCTGTTGAATTTGCATCTATAACTTGTGCTTCATCTTTTTCAACAGCAGTATATCTCAAACTTCCATCTATAGCTTTGACGTCTTTGAAATTCATATTGTATAGTTTTTTGATTCCAAGATATGCATCTTCTCTATTTGCAAATTCAAGAGTACAAGCAAGTGTCAAATCTTTTGCATACTTACTCAAATCACTGTATGTTTCTATTCCGTATTTTGCAGCGATTTCAGGCTTCATAGCAAATGTCCAAGTATTATTAAATCCTATAGGATCTAATAATGTAAGGTTATTATTTTTTTCCATAGAATCTTTTACAACTTTATAAGCTTTGTCTGGCTCTCTTACCATATCATGTTTCATTACATTTAGAAGTAATACCCCCGTATAATC
>JAISUA010000170.1 GCA_031272305.1 Clostridioides sp. | reverse complement strand
TTTTGTTCCAAGTGATGAAAATGCTAATTATAATATGGATTTCTTTGATAAGAATGATATAGAAACATTGAAATCAATCAAAGGAATAAGCGATGTAAAAACAGAGCAGGAAGCAGATTTGAATAATATTACAATAGGGAAAAATTCAGATACTGTAGAGGTTGATGATTCTAGTGAGTACAAGGATGATACTATATACGAAAGTATGTATATAAAGGATAAAAAAGAAGATAAAGCTATAGATTTGAAAGCAAGTTCTGATAAAGAAATGTTAGAAGGTAGAAACTTTACGCAAGATGATAATGCTAAAAAAGCAAAGATAGCAGTAGTTGATGATGAAATTGCAGAAAATATATTTGGAAGTTCAAAAAATGCAATAGATAAAGGTATAGAAATAAAAGGTCAAGTATTTACTATAGTAGGAGTATATGAAGGTACTAGCACAGAAAGTATGTTTTCTATGCCTGAATCAAACATAATTATTCCAAAGGATACTTATCATAACTATTTTGAAGAAAACAGTGGTTCAACGTACTTGGTGCTTACAATAGAAAAAGGATACACTCCGAATACAGTCACAGAAAAAGCAATAAAAGAACTTGAAAAAACAGGTTCAATGAGTAGTAGAGGTGATTATCAAGTATATGATATGTCGCTTTTGACAGATGGAATAAGTAAAATGTTCAGTACGATAACTTATTTTGTATCTGCAGTAGCTGGAATATCATTGTTTATAGCTGGAGTAGGCGTTATGAATATGATGTATATTTCAGTCGCAGAGAGAACAAAAGAAATAGGAATAAGAAGAGCAATGGGTGCGACGGAAAATGCAATAAGGTTACAATTTTTACTTGAAGGAATCACACTTACATTGACAGGAGGAGTAATAGGATATATATTAGGAATTTTGGCAGCAAAAGTTGTTGGTATGATACTTGATATAAAAATAGTCATGGATCTAAGTACAATACTACTAGCAATAGGAGTATCAACATTAGTTGGACTTATATTTAGCGTAGTACCTGCATCATCAGCAACAAAAAAAGATTTAATAGATATCTTGAGATAAGAAGTCTTATCATTACTTGAAATAAAAAATTAAAAAATATAAAGGAGAGATTGAAATTTTTATAAGATTAGTTTGTTTAGTTCAAATTCCGTTTGAACTAAAGCTAAAATTAATCTTGCAAAAAACATTCAACTCTCCTATTTTTTAAAAAAATAATAAGACTTATCATAACTTAAATAAGATCTAATGAGATAAGTCTAGTTATTCGAAGTGCGAAAACATCCGTTTTCTATCATATGCACTTCTCATAATAAGACTTATCATAACTTAAATAAGATCTAATGAGATAAGTCTTGAAAAAACTGAGATAGAAAATCTATGATTTTCGTAATCGAAGTTTCCTACTTGGTTCGAAGTGCGAAAACATCCGTTTTCTATCATATGCACTTCTCATAATAAGACTTATAGGTCAAAGATTTCGACGTCTGGTTTAAGTGAGTATATGATATCTTTTCGTTCTACTATAATTTTTATTTTACTTGAAATTTCATTTGAGTTAATTATTGCTTTTAGCAATTCTTTTGTAGGATTGATTGCTACAGGATTACCAACTCTTTTAAACATCTGAATATCTCCATTTGTATCTCCATAAGCGTATGAATTATCTAAATCAATGTCAAATTTTTTTTTGAATTTATCTATTGCATTATTTTTGCTTTCAGAATTCCACATAGGTTCTACATTTCCTGTAAATATTCCATTTTCAAAAATATATTTACTTCCTTCAAAGTCATCAGCATTATATTTTTTAGCCATTTTACTAACTAAAAAGTCAGGGCTGCCTGAAATAAAAATAATCTTATGACCTTGTTTATGATGCCAATCGATTCTATTTCTAGTATATTTGTAAATCCTATCTGATTTCAAGCGTATGACTTGATTGCTTGTGAAATCTATATAGTCATTATTTAATCCTTTGATAGCATCAACATATATTTTACATACTTTTTCAAGATAGTCGTCGTAATTTCCTTGTCGTTTATCCCAATTCATAAATGTATCTCTAACGTTGTTATACCAATATTTTTGATCTATAATATCGTACTTTATTAATTTTTTAAAATGTTCAATAATGAGTGCATCGCGATAAAGTGTACCATCAATGTCGAAAAAAGCTGCTATATTCATAAAAACCCCACCTTAAATTTTAGTATCATAGAAAATGTTATAATTTAATTTTTTTATTTTAAATTATAAATTGCAATGACAAATTGAACTACCGTTATTTTTAATTTACATTAAGAACTGCACTAATGTTTGTGGTTTAGTATTAAAAAAATTAATAGTTCAAAATATTTTGTGTAAACTTTTTATAAATATTTCGAAAAACTATATGTGTATAACAAAAATATAAATTTACACAAAACTATTGACACTGTCAAAAAAATTTCTAACTGTTAAGAAATATTATATCATAAGTTTATTATTTTGTTTTTATGATTAGAAGCGTAATAGCAAAAAGAAGAAAAAGAAAAAGTGGAATGATTTTGCTTCACTCCACTTTTTATTCTATAATATTGGGGGAATATTATGAGGAATATGTTTATATTATGAACAAGTTTTGAAGTTAGTATACATACTTTAAAAAAATTTAAAAAAAATTTATCCTATATTTTTATTTAAAGGCTCTATAATATTTTAGTGGAAGTTGTAATAACAAATTGAACTACCCTTATTTTTATTTAAATTTAGACTTTAAATGAGATTCTTATATTTTTAAATAAATTCTTCATCACGTTCTTCTGGATGTACATAATTGTTATTTATTTTTTTAAAAGTATTATAATCGTTTTTGTTTTTAATAGTATTTATATTATGTGTAATTTTTTTTCTATTACTTTCATAAGTAAGAGATTTGTTTGTTGAATGATTACGAGTTGAAGAAGTATCAGCATTGTTAGTATTATAATCTGAGTTTTGAGAATTGGTTGATGTAGTTTGTATTGAATTTGTATTATTTCCATATAAACCATAAGTTATATTAGGATAATTACCCCAAGGATAGCCAAAAGAATTATCTCCTTCTTCTGTTAATTTTCCATTTATATTGTTATTATTTAGTTTAAAATCTGATAAATCATTCTCTAAATCAGAAGAGTTATAGGAAGAGGAGTTAGGATCAGAGTTAGAAGAATTGTTTAAATTATTGTTAAGCTCATAATCAGAGTTAGAAGAATTGTTTAAGTTATTATTAAGAACAGGATCAGAGTTAGAAGAATTACTTGAGTTGTTATTAAAATTAGAACACATAGGAGAAACGCAGTTTGAAGCATATTCATTGGAAATGCTAAAATTTTGGCTTGTTTCATTATTATTATATCCAAAATCTGAATTAGCTCCAGATTTAGTATCTGTATTATAGCCAAAATTTGTTCCATATGAAGTATTGTTATAGTTAGAATTATTACTAGATGCTAGATTGTCATAGTTAGAATTATTTGTAGAATTAATATTTTGGTTTTGAATTTCAGTAGCAAATCCATGTGTACTATAGGAATTCGAAGAATTTTGTAAGTTGAAATTTTGTGGAATTATAACTGGCAGTCCTTGCAACGTACCTTTAATGACTCCAGGAATCATAATAATTACATCACTTCCCATAAGTTCAAATTCTGAATAAATATTATTTCCGTCAGCACGAAATTTTTTAGAATCAATTTTTTCTTTATCTATAGATTTAGAAATATTTTTTTTATTAATCTCTTTGTTTGTAGATCTTGCAGCAGCTTGCTTATGTTTTTTTTCTATTAATCGTTGGTTATTAAATTTGTTTTGACTATTCAACGTATTTACCTCCTAATTATATATTTTATTTCCTATTTAAAGTATATATTTATTTAAAAAGAATATGAAAAAAATTTTATTTTTAAAATTTTATTTTTAATTACTAATTTAGTTGACTTATTTATTTTAGAAATATATAATGAACATATGAATAAATGTTCAAATGTTTGTTTTGAATTTTAAAGTAAAAAAATTTTTAGCAGTGTAATCAGAGATGGATTTTACGACAGTGAAGAAGTATTTATTAAAAATGAATCTATAAATTCAAATTAAGTAAATATATAAAAATAAAAATAGAATTTATAAATTTAAATTAAGTAAATATATAAAAATAAAAATAGAATTTATAAATTTAAATTAAGTAAATATATAAAAATTAAAATATAAAGAACAACAGCAATAACAAGAAGAAAAAAAATATAAAAGGAATGATTATAAAAAACAATGAAAGAAGGTAGATTATTTTGGATATTTCAACGCAAGAAAAAGAAGAAAAAAATTTCAAAAAAATAGATTGTAAAGAAGAAAATCTTGAAGAAACAGAATCTAAAGAAAAAGATTCTAAAGAAAAAGAATATAATGAAAAAGATTTTGATGTTTGCAATTGTAAAAATATTCATCAAGATATTGTAGATACAGCATATAATACTATGCCAAAGGAAGAAGTGTTATATGATTTAGCTGAGTTATTCAAAGTTTTTGGTGATTCTACAAGAATAAGAATACTGTATGCTTTATTTTCAAATGAGATGTGTGTTTGCGATATAGCAACACTTTTGAATATGACTGATTCAGCTATTTCTCATCAATTGAGAGTGCTTAAGCAAGCTAGACTTGTGAAGTTTAGAAGAGAAGGAAAGACAGTATTCTATTCTCTTGACGATGAACATATAAGTAGAATTTTCGATTGTGGACTCGCACACATTCAAGAGTTGAATAATTACTAGAAAACTTTTCTTAGTAATTATAAGAATTTGTTTAGTTAATATAAAAATAGTTTGTATTATTTTCATGGGAGGATAATTATATGGAAGGAATGGAAAATAAAATCGAACTTATGCTCGAAGGTTTGAATTGTGCACACTGTGCTAGTATAATCGAAGACAAAGTTTCGAAAATAGATGGTATAAAAAATTTAAGTTTTAATTTTGTAACTAAAAAAATGATCTTTTTCATAGAAAATGTTTCTGAAAAAGATTCTATGATAGCGAAGATAATTGAAACGGTAAATTCCGTAGAAACAGGTGTGAAAGTAATTGAAATCACAGGCAAAAGACGTAGAATGAAGAATACAACTAACATGGATAGAGCAATAGAAAAAGAAGAAAAAATAAAAAGTTTTTCTAAAGGAGAAAAACAGGGCTCATTTTCTAAAGGAGAAAAAGAGAGCTCATTTTGTGAAGAAGATAAAAGAAAAATATTTTTTAAAGAAGAAAACATTGAACAATATTTAGAAACAGGAACAAAAAAAATATTTGAAAAAGAGGTTCATAAGTGCTGTTTAGGAAATTGTAACTGTTGCGTTAAAGATGAAATATCTAACGATAAAGAATATGAATCATATAATTACGAAAAAAATGAAATATCTAATGATAATGTATATGAACAATATAATTACGAAAAAAACGAAATATCTAACGACGAAGAATGTACAAAATCAGATAATAAATTTTCAAAACTATTTGCAGATAAGGAACTTTTGAAATTGATTTTTGGATCGATAGTATATATTTTTGGAATATTTGAAAGCGTACGTATAGGAACAGGTATGCTTTCAAAAATAATTTATTTGGTTGCATATGTTGTAGTTGGTGGAGAAGTTCTTTATAGAGCATTTAAAAATATAATTCATGGAAGAGTGTTAGATGAGAATTTTCTTATGGTGGTAGCGACTATAGGAGCGATTGCTATAAATGAAATGTCAGAAGCTGTAGGAGTTATGCTTTTCTATCAAATTGGAGAATATTTACAAGAACTTGCAGTTGGAAGATCAAGAAAATCAATATCATCACTTATGGAAATTAAGGCAGAGTATGCAAATCTCAAGTCAGGTTCACGATTAATCAAAGTTTCTCCTGAAGAAGTTGATATTGATGATATTATAGTGGTCAAACCTGGAGAAAAAGTTCCACTTGACGGAATTGTAGTCGAAGGGAATTCAATGCTGGATACATCAGCTATAACAGGTGAATCTGTGCTTAGAGATGTAAATGCAGGAGATGAAGTTCTATCAGGAGTTATCAATCAAAATTCACTTCTTACAGTGAGAGTGACAAAATTATTTGAGGATTCAACAGTTTCAAGAATACTGGATTTAGTGGAAAATGCAACGACTAAAAAAGCACCTACAGAAAACTTTATCACTAAATTTTCTAAATATTACACTCCTGTAGTTGTTGGAGTGGCAGCGATTCTAGCGTTTTTACCACCGTTGTTTATAAAAGGTGCTATATTTCAAGATTGGCTTTATAGAGGGCTTATATTTTTAGTAGTATCTTGTCCATGTGCTCTTGTACTTTCAATACCTCTTAGTTTTTTCAGTGGTATAGGTCTTGCTTCTAGGAGAGGTATTTTGATAAAAGGTGGAAATTATCTTGAAATATTGAAGGATGTAGATACAGTTGTATTTGACAAAACAGGAACACTTACAAAAGGTGTATTTAATGTTACAAATTTAAATC
>JAISUA010000165.1 GCA_031272305.1 Clostridioides sp. | reverse complement strand
ATTTAGCACCAATATTTGGTGGATATATTGCAGATAGATGGATAGGTGCTAGATATCTTATTCCATTGGGACTATTTATAATGGCTATAGGATATTGGATTGGCTCAAATGCAACAGGTTTGGGAGCGGTTAGTGCTATGGTTTGTCTTGTATCAATTGGGACAGCGTTTTTTAAAGGAAATATATCAGCAGTAAATGGTCAGTTATTTGATGATCCAAAGAGACTTGATCCAGCATTCTCAATACAATATACATTTGTTAATATTGGGTCTTTCTTTGGTACTACTATACTAGGATATGCACTTGAAAATACTTTTGCACATGATGGCGTATTAGGATTTTCTCAAACATTTTTATGTGCAGCTATATTATGTGCCATAGGAGGAGTTTGGTTCATAATAGCATGGAGATTCTTAGGTAATATAGGTAAGAGACCTTTTAAAGAAGGAATAGTTGAAGAAAAACAAGAAAAAGTTACAGAGCCTTTGACAAAGATAGAATGGAAAAGAATTTGGGCTATTATTTTAGTATCTTTATTCTCAGTAATTTTCTGGTTGTTCTGGTACTTAACTTACCTTGCAGTGTATGATTATGGTGGCAAATATGTTAATTGGAATGTTGGTGGATTTACAGTGCCAATAGGTTGGTTTGATTCATTGAATGCGTTATGTTGTATAGTGCTTGGCCCAGTACTTGCGGCTATTTGGGGAAAACTTGCTAAAAGACCTCAAGGTGATCTTAGTATGTTCAAAAAGACAGCTCTTGGCTTAGCACTTTTAGGAGTAGCGTTCTTTATGCTTGTATTTGGTGAATTAACAAGAGGAGTTGGTTCTCCTGATACAGTAAAAGCAAGTTTAATTTGGATAGTTTTATTTGGGGTAGCATTGAGTTTAGGAGAAATGTGTTTCTCACCACTTGGAAATTCATTTGTATCAAAATTTGCACCTAAAAAAATACTAGCTGTTCTTATGGGTGTTTGGACATTTGCAACATTTATAGCAGGTTTAACTTATGGTCATGTTTACGCTTGGTTAAATTCTAAATTTAGTTTTATGACTATATATATAGCAATACCTATAATATTATTTATTTGTGGAGCTATTCTATTTGCAGCAGATAAAAAATTAAGCAAGCTTGTTGTTGAAGACGATGAAAATAAATAATCGTCAAATACGATAAAAAACAAACTTTGTATTATAGAAAATAAATCTCATAATTATAAAATTATATTTATGAAATTATTATAGAAGACAAAATAAAAAGTTGATGAAATTATTTTTAAGATTATGCTGATAGCCACCTAGTATGGTTGTAAGCCTAAAATCAAATCTTTCAAATAAAATTCATCAACTTTTTTATTTAATATAACGAAAAATATTTTCTTATATATTCTATAGTCGAAATTTTATAAAGAATAATAAATTATCAAGTTGAAATTTTATAAAGCGTAATAAATTATCAAGTCGAAATTTTATAAAGAATAATAAATTATCAAGTTCAAATATTGTAGAGTATAATAAGTTATCAACTTTGAATTTTCTACATAAGAAGAAATCTCTTAACAGAGATCATCAAGTTTAAATTTTATAACTTTTGCTAAATCTTCAATACTTACTTCAACTTGGTATCCAATTTTTCCAGCACTAAATATAACAGTATTGAAATTTTTAGCACTTTCATCTATTCTTGTTTGGAAAAATTTTTTCATTCCAATAGGTGAGCAACCTCCATGAATATATCCTGTAAGTGCAAGTAAATCTTTTGCTTTTATCATTTCAATTGATTTTTCTCCAACGCTTTTAGCAGCTTTTTTAAGATCAAGTTCCTTTTCTACAGGTATGACAAATATATAATTTTGTTTTGATTTTGCAACTGTCACTAAAGTTTTGAAAACTTGTTTTGGATTTTGGTTTAGAGCAGATGCAACTTCTACACCTGATATTGCATCCGTATCAGCATAGCAATAGGATTTGTATGTAATTTTTTTGGAATCTAAAATTCTCATAACATTAGTCTTAAAATTATTTTTTTCTTTCATAAAAGCACGTCCTTTCAATTTACAAAGCTAGTAGATTTATTTTACAAAACTTAGCAATTTAAATCAAGTATAGAGGCTAAAAATTCACAAAAATATTTTCATAAATTGCAATAATAAATTGAACTAAGGTTATTTTTAATTTACATCCTAAATTGCAATAACAAATTGAACTAAGGTTATTTTTAATTTACATTAAGAACTGCACTAATGTTTGCAGTTCTTTTTAAATAGCATATAATTCTTCAATAGAATATAATTCTTCGTAAAATTTTTATTTGTTAATAGTAACATATTTGTCGATATTTAATATATATAGATATATAAAAGATTATTTTATATAAAAATGTATAAAATTTCATTATAAAGTTGTATTTTGCTAATATAAAAAATAAGTTATCAAAAATATATAAATATTGGGGAGATGTATATGTTTTATCAAAAAATAGATTATGATGAATTGAAGTCAATGATGAAGCAAAAAGATGTATTACTTTTAGATGTAAGACAAACTGAAGATTATGATGATAAGCATTTTGATGGATTTATAAATATTCCTATACAATATTTGCTTGCTAATTTGCATAAAATAGTTGAGTACAAAGATAAAAAAATTATAATTGTGTGTGTGCATGGAAAACAAAGTGATGTTGCGTGTCAGTTACTTTATATTCATGGATATAAGAATTTATATGAATTAGATGGAGGTGTTGAGGAAATACTTTACGGTGAAAGTGTAGAAGAATTTTAGATAAATTTTGTAATTTAAATCACGGTTATAAGGTATAATATAAATTATAGTTAAAATAAAATTTAGTTCATTGTAGAATAAAATTTATATAAATGGAGGAAGGATGAATGTTATACAGAAATTTTGGAAAAACAAATGAAAAAGTGTCTATTTTAGGATATGGATGTATGAGATTGCCTCTTTTAGAAAGTGGAGATGCAAGTAAAATAGATGAAGAAAAAGCTATTAAATTAATAAGATATGCAATTGATAATGGAGTAAATTATATAGATACTGCATATCCTTATCACAATGATGGAAAAAATCCTGCTGGTTATAGTGAGCCATTTTTAGCAAAAGTATTGAAAGATGGATACAGGGAAAAAGTAAATGTAGCAACTAAACTTCCAAGTTGGCTTATCAAGAGTAGAGAGGATATGGATAAATATCTAAATGAGCAATTAGAACGTTTAGGAATTGATCAGATAGATTTTTATCTTGTACATACTCTTGATAGAGATAAGTGGAAAAATCTAAAAAATCTTGGAGTGAGAGAATTTTTAGATAGTGCAATAAAAGATGGAAGAATAAAATATGCAGGATTTTCGTTTCATGATTATATAGATATTTTCAAAGAGATAGTAGATGCTTATGACTGGTCATTCTGTCAAATTCAATATAATTATATCGATGAGAATTTTCAAGGTGGAACTGAAGCTATTGAGTATGCCTATTCAAAAGGATTAGGAATAACAATTATGGAACCTCTTCGCGGAGGAAAACTTGTAAATAATTTGCCTAATGAAGTAAAAGATATATTTGAAAAGGCAAATGATATTCATAAAATTACAAGGACTCCACAAGAATGGGCACTTAGATGGATTTGGAATAGAAAAGAAGTGAGTTGTGTATTAAGTGGAATGAATGCTTTGGAGCAAATAGATGAAAATATTAAAATTGCAAGTATGTCACAATCAGAATCCTTTTCAGATGAGGAGATAAAAACAGTTGAAAAGGCTAGAGATATTTATTTACAAAAAGTGAAAGTAGGTTGTACTGGTTGTGGATACTGTATGCCATGTCCACGAGGAGTTGTGATTCCTGATATTTTTAGTATCTACAATGACTATTTTATGTTTGGTGAGAATACAATGTATTCAAGACTGGATTCGAAGGAAAAGGCATCAAATTGTATAAAATGTGGACTTTGCGAGAAACAATGTCCTCAACATATTGAAATAAGAAAAGAGCTTGAAAATGTAAAAAATTTATTTGAAAAATAAATGAATTGTTATTATGAATGAAAATAACAAAAAATTATTATTAGCATAAAGAAATTGTTATTATGAATGAGAATAGCAAAAAAATTATTATTAGCATAAAGGGATTGTTATTATGAATGAGAATAGCAAAAAAATTATTATTAGTTTAAATCAAGATATATTGAACATAAAAACAAATTCTTGTATAGAATTTGGTTCAAATCAGCAGTGGTTTGTAGACGAATGGCAAAAAATGAGTGGATGTGGTCCATGTTCTGCTGCTAATATTTTTGCATATCTTGCAAATACAGTTCAAGGTTTTGGAAAGCTATGTAGTGCAGATTTTCCTTTTGAGAAAGAAGATTTTCTAAAACATATGAACGAAGTATGGCAGTTCATAACACCAACTCCAAGGGGAACGAATACAACGTCGCTGTATACTGATGGAGCTTGTAAATTTACGAAGTCTAGAGGAATTGAATTAATACCACATTGCTTAAATATCAATTCTAAAATAAATAAATTTAATCGACAAAGTGTGGAGGATATATATAAGTTTATTTATGAAGGACTTACAAAAGGATGTCCTGTTGCATTTTTAAATCTTTCTAACGGAGGCTTAAAAAATCTTGCTGGCTGGCATTGGGTAACTATATTTGCTATTTTGGAAGGTGAAGATGGCAAACTTTTAGTAGAAGTGTCTGATCAAGGTGTCAAAAAAAGTCTTGATATTGAGCAGTGGGTAAATAGTACAGTTCTTGGAGGAGGATTCGTATATTTCACATTTTAATATGACTTAGAATAAAATTGGCATTTAGGAGGGAATAACTTGATTTCAAAATTAGTAATAAACTTTTTTATAAAAGACAACGAAAATATTAATGATGAAAATATTAGAAAGAGGTACGGTCAACTTGCTGGTATCATAGGTATTGTTTCTAATTTATTTTTGTTTTTATTTAAATTTATCATAGGATTTGTCACAGCTAGTGTTTCTGTCACAGCTGATGCATTCAACAATCTTTCTGATATGGCATCTTCTGTAGTTACGATAATAGGTATAAATCTTTCGAGTTTGCCACCAGATAAAGAACATCCTTTTGGACATGGAAGGATAGAATATATATCAGCTTTTATAGTGTCTTTTTTGGTAATGCTGGTAGGAATACAATTTATGAAGACATCATTTCAAAGATTGATAAATCCAGTCGAAGTAAAATTTAATATTATACCATTTGTAATTTTGTTAGTATCGATTGCTGTTAAGTTTTGGCTTTCTAGATTTAACAAATATGTAGGTTTGAAAATAAAATCTACAGCACTTGAAGCATCGTCTATGGATGCACTTGGCGACGTATTCACATCTAGTTGTGTTACATTATCGTTTTTACTTTCAAATTTCACTCAATTTCCTATTGATAGTATTGTAGGTCTGATAATTTCTGTAGTGATTTTCTATCAAGGCTTCTTGCTTGTCAAAAAAACAGTGGACTCACTTTTGGGAGAATCTCCAGATCCAGACTTGGTGAAAAAAATTCAAGAAGGAGTGATGTCTTATAACAAAATAATGGGAGTGCACGATCTTATTATCCATAATTATGGAGTAGGAAGAGTGATAGCATCTATTCACGCTGAAGTTCCAGCAAATGTTGATATTATTTATTTGCATGAAATAATCGATCTTGCAGAGAGAGAATTATCTCAAAAGTTAAATATTAGTTTAGTTATTCATATGGATCCATTGAATGTAGAAGACAGCGAAGTAAATTCTACTAAAGAAGAAATTTGGGAACTACTTAAGCAAAAAAATTATGTAATTTCTATTCATGATTTTAGAATAGTAGGAAAAGGTAAAAGAAAAAATCTTATATTCGATGTGGTAGTGGATTTTTCTTTATTGGATAAAAGTATGGATGAAGAAAAAATCCGAGATGATATAAATAACTTAGTAAAGGGTATATATGAAGAATATGAATGTATAATAAATGTAGATAGGATGTATTCGTAAAAGATTAATTAAAGAAACTAAAGAAAAACAAAGGGGAATTTAGAAGTGAAATTAATGCTAAAATATTTGTACAAATACAAAATTCAAATTATGCTAAGTTTTGCAGGTGCACTTAGTTTTGCTCTTGTTGAACTTGGAATTCCGACTGTGATGTCGTTAATTATAGACAATGGAATTATAAAAAATGATACAAGATATGTAATAAATGCACTTATAGTTATGATTGGAATCTCAATTTTTGGAGGCATAGGAAGTATGCTTTTAGGATATTGTTCTTCAAAAGTATCTACTGGAGTGGCTATGGACATAAGAAATGATATATTTGAGAAATCGCAAGAATTTTCTCATGTTGAATATGATAAATTTGGTGTGTCTACTATGATTGTAAGAACGACAAACGACGTATATCAGCTCCAATTATTTACTAATGTCCTACTTAGAACAGCGATGGTTACTCCAGTGATGTTTTTGGTCAGTATAATTATGACGATTGTAATAGATATACAACTTTCGTTTGTGATTATGTGTACAATTCCACTGATAATTTTAGGAGTATATGTCATTGCAATTGTAACAGGTAAAATTTCTGAAAGACAACAGTTGAGTCTTGATAAATTAAATAGAATTTTAAGAGAGAATATAACAGGAATAAGAGTAATAAGAGCTTTTAGAAAAGATGATTATGAATCGAAGAGATTTCACGAAACAAATCAAGATTATACAAGACTTTCTAAAAAATTATTTATGATTATGTCAGCTACTCAACCATCATTTTTGCTTATATTAGATGCTGCAGTAGCTATAGTTTTGTATATTTCTAGCGTGAAGGTAGGTTATCAAGGAATACAAATTGGTCAGATTGTAGCTTTCTTAGAATATTTATTTCATGCTATGTTCTCTATAATGTTGTTTTCTATGGTGTTTGTAATGTATCCAAAAGCAGCTATTTCTGCTAAGAGAATAGATGAAATATTTAAAGAAGAACCAAAAATAGTAGATTCATTTGAAGAAAAAAATATTTTTGAAAAGACATATAGAAACAATGATAATGATTCAAATAAAAAAACTTCGGAAAATGAAAATATTATAGAATTTGAGAATGTATGTTTTTCTTATTTTGGAAGTGACAAAGAAATCTTAAAAAATATATCATTCACAGTGAAAAAAGGAGAGAGAGTTGCTATCATTGGAAGTACAGGAAGTGGGAAAACTTCTATAGTCAATTTAATTCCTAGATTGTACGATGTTACAAGAGGCTCAGTAAAAATAAACGGAAAAGATGTGAGAGAATATAATCTTAAAAAATTGCGTCAGAAAATTTCATTTGTTCCTCAAAAATCAAGACTTTTTTCTGGAACAATAAGAGAAAATCTTAAATTTGGAAATAAAAATGCAACAGATAAAGAATTGGAATATTTCGCTAAAGCATCTCAAGCTTATGATTTTATAAATAGAAAAGAAGAAAATTTTGATTTTAAATTGAGTGAAGGAGGCACAAATTTATCTGGAGGACAAAAGCAACGAATTTCCATTGCAAGAGCTTTGGCGAAAAAATCAGAAATATATATTTTTGATGATAGTTTTTCAGCTTTAGATTATAAAACAGATGCTGTGATTAGAAAAAGATTAAAAGAAGAATTGAAAGATTGTGCAGTGTTGACTGTAGCACAGAGAATAAGTTCTATAAAAGATTCGGACAAGATAATAGTAATTGAAAGTGGAGAGATAAAAGCTGAAGGTAAACATAAAGATTTGTTGCAAAAATCTTCTCTTTATCGTGAAATAGTTACATCTCAGATGAGAGAGGAGGAATTTGAAATTGAGTAAAAGTAATAAAAAAACAAATTTAAATTCTTATAAAGAGTTAAATAAAAATATTAAGAAAAAAGTAGAGAAATACTACAGAAAAAAAACTAAGAAAAATGGTTTAAAAGTGCTTTTTCCTTTTTTAAAACCATATTTATTTTTATTGATATGTTCAGTCTTATGTATAGTTGTAGCGACTGTTTTTTATGCTTTAGATCCAAGATTTGAAGGAATGGTCACTACTCAATTGATGAAAGATGCACTTGAAATATCAGAAGGCAAAATTGGTGCAAAGGTTCACTTGGATATTATCCTAGGAATAATAAGAACTCTTGTGATTATATATTTATCTAGAATAATATTTACTTACACAGGTTCTGTACTTCTTACTAAGTCTATACAAAGTTTTGTTAGAGATTTGAGACAAGCTGTAGAACAAAAAATCAGAAGACTTCCAATAAGTTATTTCGATAAAAATCAAATAGGTGATATTTTAAGCAGAATTTCAAATGATGTAGATACTTTGTCGAATGCAATGCAACAGAGTTTTGTTCAAGTTGTAAATGGAGCACTTACGTTTACATTTGCGATAATTATGATGTTTATTATAAATATCAAAATGGCTCTTATAACGATAATAATAGTTCCATTAAGTTATTTAATATCTAAATATATTGTGAAAAAATCTCAAAAATATTTTAATAGTCAGCAGAAATTCCTTGGAATATTAAATTCAAAAGTAGAAGAAATGTACACAGGATTTTCGGAAATCAAACTATATGGAAAAGAAAAAGATGTAGTAGATGAGTTTAAAATAGTGAATGGAAAACTGAGAGAGTATGGTTTCAAATCTCAATTTATGTCAAGTTTGATGAATCCTCTTATTTCTATTGTTTGTTACTTTGGAATAATAGTAGTTGCAGGAGTAGGAGTTTTTAATGTTATAAATGGGATAATAGTTATAGGAGATTTGCAGGCATTTATAAGATATATTTGGCAAGTAAATCAACCTCTTTCCCAAATTACGCAACTTTCAAACGTTATGCAGTCTGCTTATGCAGCATCTATAAGAATCGCAGAAGTATTGTGTGAAGAAGAGATGGATGAAGAAGAAAAATCAATCGTAGAAGTTTCAGAACTTGGTTCAGATGTAGAGTTTGAAAATGTGGTTTTCTCATATGATAACGAACTCAAAAATATTGAAATAGAAGAAGATGTAATAAATATAGATAAAACCGAAAATCAGAAAAAAGACACTTTAAAAAATATATCTGCAAAGATAAAATCAGGACAAATGGTTGCAATTGTAGGACCTACAGGTGCAGGAAAAACAACGCTTATAAATCTTCTTATGAGATTTTATGAAATAAATTCTGGAAAAATTAAAATTTCAGGAATAGATACTAAAAAAATCAGAAAAGAAGAACTTCGTTCAATGTTTGGAATGGTACTTCAAGATACATGGCTTTTCAAAGGAAGTATCTATGAAAACATAGCTTATGGAAAAGAAGATGCAAGTAGAGAAGAAGTTATGACAGCAGCAAAAAATGCAAATATAGATAAATTTATTCGAAGTTTGCCGAATGGATACGATACAATCATAAATGAAGAAGCGAATAATATTTCTGCAGGAGAAAAACAACTTCTAACGATTGCAAGAGCCTTTCTTGTAAATCCAAAAATCTTAATACTAGATGAAGCAACAAGTTCTGTAGACACAAGACTTGAGAAAATGTTGCAAGATGCTATGAAAAAAATACTTTATGGTAGGACAAGTTTTGTAATAGCTCATAGACTTTCAACTATTGTAAATGCGGATCTGATTTTGGTGATGAATAATGGAAATATAATTGAGCAAGGAACTCATGAGGAACTGTTGAATCAAAAGGGATTTTATGCGAATTTGTATTATTCACAATTTGAAACGAATATTCTGTAATTTAAATTAAAATGAATTTTTTTTAAAAAAAAATTCATAAAATTATTTTCTCAACTAATGTCGAAAAAATAAAAATAAAAATATCGTTAATAAAATTAAGTAAAAATATTTTTTGCTTAATTTTATTTTGATTAATACTCTAAAAATGCCAATAATACTTTAAAAATAAAAAACTTTTAAAAATAGAAAAAAATATAGTGCAAATTTATAGTTTTGATTATATAATATAAATAACATAAATGAAAGATTCAAAATGAAACTTGCAAAATTTAAAAAATAATTTGCATTGTAATAAAAAAAGAAAGAGTTTATTTGTTCAGGAGGTTTAT